>JBAXTB010000002.1:0-62772 GCA_037130425.1 Bacteroidota bacterium | reverse complement strand
CACGCAAAGCCGCAACGCGCGTACACGCTACTCTTAGCGCCTTTGCGTCTTTGCGAGCGTATAAAAATTTCACGCAAAGCCGCAAAGTCGCAAAGGCACGCGTAGAGAACACCTACACTAAGCATCTTTGTGAGCCATACATTTTTTCACGCAAAGCCGCAACGCGCGTACACGCTACTCTTAGCGCCTTTGCGTCTTTGCGTGAGTATAAAAATTTAACGCAAAGCCGCAAAGGCACGCGTAGAGAACGCTTTGAAATAAAACAAACTATTATGCGCGAACTATCTCAAATCAATTTCGATAAAATGCCCGACGGCCTTGTCCCCGCCGTAGTTCAAGACCATAACACCGACAAAGTCCTCATGCTTGGCTACATGAATGCCGAAGCCTTAGCCGCTACCCAAACAAGCGGTTTCGTAATCTTTTTCAGCCGCTCCAAGCAGCGTTTATGGCAAAAAGGCGAATCATCCGGCAATACATTGGCCGTTATCTCCATGTCGGCCGATTGCGATCAGGATGCCATTCTGATAAAAGCGCAGCCCAAAGGCCCCGTATGTCACACGGGTGACGATACTTGTTGGGGCGAGGAGAATAAACCGGCAAACTTTTTGAATGAGTTGGAAAACATCGTGCGTGTTCGGATGCAGGATGACCCTGAAAAATCCTACACAGCGCGTTTGGTGGCGTCCGGTTTGCCGAAAGTGGCCCAGAAAGTAGGGGAGGAGGCCGTAGAAACCATCATTGAAGCGCTGGTCGACAATCGAGAGAAGTTGCTGGAAGAGTCAGCGGATTTGTTATTTCACTTGCTTGTGTTGTTTGCGGTAAAAGAAGTACGCTTGGAAGAAGTGGAAGAAGTTTTACGACGTCGGAATCGTCCTAAAGTGTCGTAAAAGAGCAAAAAATGAGTGTGAGGCCTGAAATAAAAAATTGTTGGCACGGTTTTAATGTAGTATAGTGCAGTTGTTCGTTCTGTAAAAGGAACTTTTTTTTACTAAAAATTCTTTGACGCCTTGCGTGGTGTTACCTTAGGTAGTACCTTTGCGCCGAATTAAATTTTGAAACCAACGAAAAAGTATTGACCATATCGAATATAATTCTACGCTCTTAAGGATTCAACAAATTTTCAATCATTTATCCAAGTACCTATGAACATTAAATCTTTTTTCTCCGCCATCGCCATCACTGCGCTTGCAGCCGTTTCGGTTAGCGCCCAGACATATCAAATGGGTTTCACCACCGGCAGCAACTATTCCTTGCTGAAATCTGACCTGTTTACCACTTCTTCAGGTCGTTTGAGCGGCGCTGTTGGTTGCTCTTTTGTAATTGGTTTGAACGACAAGTTTGAACTTAATCAGGAAATCCTGTTTACGCAAAAAGGCGCTACTGCAAAAGCCGTTTATTTCCGTTCGGAACAAGCGCCAGACATTCGCACGTATCAGTTCTACTACAATACGTTTGAAGCTGCCATGTTTGCGGGCTACAAACCAGTAGCAACGGTTCCAATTCGTTTCCAACTCGGCGCTTTCTGGGGCACCCACTTCCACAACCTCGACCGCAACAGCCGCGATCTGTATGTAGGCAATTACGAAGACATCAACAAAGCCACCCGCGCAGTTGACCTGAACGACGCTTTTTCCGGCGTTGACTTCGGTCCGTCCATCGGTATCAGTGGCGGCGAAGGTCGTTTCCGAGCCAATGCCCGCTACTACTACGGCGCCCGCAACCTGTACAAAAACCTTGATTTTGTTGAAGGCGGCCACAATATTCACACCAGTTCTTTGCGTTTGACGCTGACGTATTTTTTGAAATAAGGAATATCGAATATCGAACAGACGAATATCGAATATCGAAGGGGGGCTTCGGGTTTGGCTATTTTAGGATAGCGTGGCGCGAAGCCCTTTTTAATTGAATTTCGAATATCGAACGGAAGCGCTGCGTCCGGTATCTGTGATTATTTTAGGACAAGGCCCTTGGACGGCGGAATTTATTCCGCCTAAAAAAAAGATCATAATCAATTGTAAAACAATGTTTTATATTCTTTAGGCGGAATAAATTCCGCCGTCCGAAAAAGTCCGACCTAAAGCCCTTTTGTTATTAAACATTGTCGTTTCAACCTTTTTAGATCACGTGCTCAAATCAACACCAACTTTTCCGTTTTAACCCTGCCCGCTTCATCCACCACTTGCAGGAAATAAATTCCCGGCGCAAGATCGTTTGTCGGAATGTGCAACAACGCGGGTATCGCACTTTGTACTTCCTGCGTACTTTGTCTGCGCAGGGTTCCGGTATCGTCCAGTAGCCGCAGATGAAGTTTTCCGGTTTCAAGGGAAAATAACTCGGCGCGGATGGGCGTGTTGCAAGGAATTGGATTTCCTAAGAGATTGATAATCAGTGCGTAACCCTGAGCATACGGCTCAAAAGATGCGGAAGTACAATTTTTATACACCTCGTACGCGCCTATGTCCACGGTATCGCACATAACCCGCGCTGCGCCCTGATAATCCTTCAACAAACCAAAGGTATCAGACACGATGTTGCTGCCTTTGTTATAACCCGGAAAATTCGAATACGTCAGCAGCCCAAGTTGCCCGCTCAAGGAATCTAAAAAATCGGGCCACTTACCATATATCATGCCTGCCCCACACGGATTTACACCGGCATATTCGCAATCTGACAGGTGGACCATGGAGTGCTCAACCAAATAATCGTTCACACTGAGGTCTCCCGGATTATTGTTAAAAAACAACTTTTGTACGCCCTCCGTTTGAGGCTCCCAAATAACGGAATTCAGGATTTGCATTTTCTGTACCAAGTCTACCGGATTATTTTGTGTTCCCCAATATTTTCCAAAAGGGATGGAGCCGTTGCGATAAAAAGAGCAGTTGACCACGCGAGTATTTGAAATGCCGGGGTCATTACCTAAACTCGCAATAGCGCCGTCATTATACATAAAAACGGAATTAGTAATCGTATTTAAATTCCTCACCATTTGCGAACCATATCCGTGAAAATAGAACCCGCCTAAATATGAAGTGGCGCCAGTTTGATTTCCCAGAAAAAAGCATCGATCCACCTTTGTTTCAGTATATGAATTGTTATACCCTTCAACAAAAATTCCACCGCCGCCATTTTGAGCAAAATTGCTGTTAAAATAACAATCAACAAACCTAATATGAATGTAACGCACAAATCCACTGGAAGCAAATGCGCCGCCACTTCCTAAAATACTGCTATTCAACAAAAAAGTTGTCTTTCGAATATTTATTTCGACAGTATCAAGAAAGTTTCCTGACATCAAATGCGAAAGGCCGCCGCTACCCGCATAAGAATAATTGGTTTTAAATACACAACTGTCAATGTCGTAGTAAGTTTTATGTTCCCTCGTTTCCAAATAAACAGCGCCAGACTCTATCTTTGCAGAATCTTTTTCAAATGTGCAACCATACAACCGTACTTGATCGGAGGGGTTAACAATGGCAATACCTCCGCCAATTTGTTTGCAATAATTTTGTTGAAAAAAACAGTTTACAATTTGGAATGGGTTTTCTGGCAGGTTAAGGCCTTCTTTATATAAAGCACCGCCAAAGGCTTCCGCCCGGTTTCGTATAAATTTACAATGTTGAATTTCCGGAATACAGCGAAACTGCGCAAGTGGAATGCCGGCAATTGCGCCGCCTCGGGAAGCTTTATTTTGTTCAAACCGGCAATTTCGAATGATCGGCGTAGCGGCAAGACTAAAGCCGTCTGGAACAATCAGGATACCCCCACCGTGGTTGCGCGCCAATAGGCCGCCATCATCTGCGCCGTCGGCGTTTCCTCCCTGAATGGTAAAACCGTCTACAACTGTCAGACTGTCGCCGCCGGAAATGGTGACTACATGATAAACATTGTCAGATGTCAGGTTTTCAACACCGATATCACCGCTCAAAACGGTCGGATTGGTTAGCGGATTTCGTTGCAATAATTGGGTTTCCGTTCCTGCAAATCCACCATAAATGCTTACACCGGTATGAAGGGCAAATGACCGTTCCCGGTTATTGTCGTCACCTGGTTTATAGATGCCTTTTGCGATCCAGATTTGGTCGCCGGGTAGTGCTGTGGCAAGGGCCTGCTGTAATGTTACATAAGCATTTGCCCATGAAGTACCGTCGTATAAGCCGCCGCTAACTTGTTGATTTACAAATAGAATTTGGGCATTAACACGTAAAATAAACAACAGGAAAAAGGAGAGGAAAAATAGTTTTTTCATCTTGGGATAAATTATGAAAGCCCAATTGGTTGAGCACCGTGGCCTAAATATCATACACCGTCGTTTTGCCCTTGGTGATGGAAAACCCGATTTCATCCGTTTCGCCGTGGCTTTTTCCCTTGGCAATTCCGCCGCCGGCCATCCACATCGTAAATGCCTCGGCGTGGTGATCGCGGCCTTTGAAGGGCATCACTTTGCCGTTGCGGTTTTCCAGCAAAGCCGCTACGCGAAACTCCTCGTTGTCGATGCCGCCTTCGTCGTTTGTGGGCGTGTTTCGGTGAAATTGCGTGGCCACCAATTGCGCATCGCTTGGATTCGGGAGTAAATCACCTGCAAGTTGTTCGGTCAAAAAACGGTCGTAAGGCATGTCGTCATTGAGCGCGCGGATGAGCCAGTCGCGGTAACGCCAGGCTAAGCGTTCGGCGTCGCGTTCATAGCCTTTGGAATCGGCATAGCGGGCCAAATCCAGCCAAACGGAGGCCCAGCGCTCGCCAAATTGCGGACTGGCAAGCAAACTGTCGACTAACTGTTCGTAGGCCGTTTCCGTGCTGTCTTGTAAAAAAGCGCTCGCAAACGCTTCCGGCGCGGGCATTCCGATTAAATCTAAAGAAACTCGGCGCAGCAAGGTATTGCGGTCTGCTTCCGGTGCTGGTTGCAGTTTTTCCTGTTGTAAACGGTCTAGCACAAACGCGTCAATTTCGTTGCAGGCGGCGGATCATTTCGCTGGCTTCCGGGTGGCCGGGAACGATGGCAAGTTTGCCGTTTTTGGTGGGCTTGAGCGCTTCTTCGCGGGTGAGCAGGCTGAAATCGCCGTTTTGTTTCACGCCGCCGTGGCAGCGCATACATTTTCGGTTCAACAAGGGTTTTACCTGCATATTGAAGTCGATGCGCGTTTCCTGTTTGTACAGAAAGCATATCGCGCCGATGAGGGCAAGCAGGAATAGAATTTTTAGCCGCATAAATCTTGTTGAAAATCGGGCCTTTGTGTCCTTTAATTCGTAAAGATATATAGAAACCATAGCCCCGAATGGGGCGAAATCATCAGAATTGGGCAACGCCCAATTAAAAAAGTCCCAAAAGAGCAAAAATCACCATAGCAAAGGTTGATTCCACCCCTTTGGGACCACGGAAACCCTCAAATCCTAATACCCCTCGTTCTGCGTCAATTTCGAATTAGCTTCAATCTCCCGCGCCGGAATCGGGAACACCAATTTCGGATCGTCGTAATTCAAACCGTCTGTAGTTCCTTTCAAACGCTTGATGTCGTGGATTCTGTGGCCTTCATGCGCCAGTTCTAAACGGCGTTCCAACAACACATCGGCTAAGGTTACGCCCGATTTTGGCGCCAGTCCCGCACGGGTATGCGTGGCATTATAATCGTCGTCGGCTGAACTGCCGGCACGCACGTCACATTCCGCACGGATCAAATACATCTCAGCCAGGCGGATAACCGGGATATTTTTGTACTGATCGCGCCATTTTGACGTCCGGATCGCGCCCGCACCTTCGTAGTGGGCTAAGTAACGTGTGTCCAGGGTGTCGTACAAAGCAAGATGGCTTGGTTCTATTTCGATATCGCCGTCGCGGCCGCCGTATGCCGGAATGGAATAAAACGTTACCAGGTTATTGTCACCATCCTGGTTGGAAACCTGCATGGCAAAAATATCTTCGCTGGTATTGTCTTCATTGTTAAATTCCGTTTCAAAATTGGATTTCAGGCTGTACAAACCCGATGCAATTACCTCATTGGCTTGCATGCGCGCGGCAGCATAATTGCCCATTTGCAAGTAAACACGGGCAGATAAAGCAGCAGCGGCGTATTTGCCTGCGGCAGTGCCGTTATCGTCCGGCAACAGGGTTTGGGCTTTGCTCAGGTCGTCCAGAATTTGGTCGTACACTTCTTTCACCGTGTTGCGGGTCGGGAAACTGGTGTCGTCGATGCCGCGCGTTGGGCGCAATACCAGCGGTACACCGGGCTGCGTATTGGCGCCGCCTGCTTCGTAGTTTTTACCAAAAAAACGAATAATGGTAAAATAACTCATGGCCCGCAAAAAACGCGCTTCGCCTTCTACGCGGCTGCGGTCATCACTTTTTACGACGGCCAAGGCATCCAGTACATTATTACAAATATTGATGGTTTTGTACGCCGCCGTCCAGCGGGATTCCGCATCGCCGTTTTCGGCAATCATGCTATGGTTAAAAATTTCGCGCGGACTGGTAAAGGTGCCTACCCAGCGAATTTCCCCGTTGGCGCCCATTAATTCGGCGTCACGCACCGCATTTCCACCCAATAAACTGCCGCTGCTGATGGCGTCATAAGCGCCCAACAATACGGACTTTACATTGGCGTCATTGTCAAGTGCCAGGTTCTCGCTGATGCTTTGAGCCGGCTCAATATCCAATTTTTTGTCGCAGGCCGCAAAAATGAGCGCTGCTGCGAACGGAATCAGGAAATATATATTTTTTTTCATTGCAATTCAGATTGAAGGATGATTAAAACCCGGCGCGAATGCCTACCACAAAAGTTTTGGGCTGCGGGGCTGCGTAAAAATCGACGCCGTACACCACATTGCTGGCTAAATAGTCGGTTGTTACCTCCGGGTCCCAGCCTTTGTATTTGGTGAAGGTTAGCATATTGGTACCTGTCAGGTAAATGCGCAGGTCCCGGATTCCGGTTTTATGTAGCAGGCGAGTCGGGAAATCGTAGGCGAGGCTGAGGTTTTTCAGGCGCAAATACGAGCCATCGGTCAGGAAGCGGCTGCTGCGGCTTTGGCTTCCGTTGGTATAACCGAGGCGCGCTTGCGGAACATCGGTAATGTCGCCCGGTTTTTGCCAACGCTTCAATTGGTCGCGGGTTTGGTTATCAAACCAGCAGGCGCTGCATGACATAAATTCGCCGGCCGAATTGTGTATTTTATTGCCGTATTGCCCCTGGAAACGAATATCAAGGCTGATGCCCGCAAAAGAGAAGGTGTTGTCGATGCCTCCGATCAATTTAGGCAGCGGCGAACCGAGTTCCACAAAACTGGCGTCGGAATATTCGCTTGTCGTTGCGCCAGGGTTTATAATATTTCCGGCATCGTCCATTTTATTTACATACCAAAGCGCATCTCCGGTTTTCGGGTCAACGCCTGCATATTGAGGGCCGTAAAACTCGCCGATGGGCGATCCGACTTTCACCACATTCATATAACGCGAACCGCCATCGTCTATAATTTTTTGACCTTTTGAAAGCGCAACTATTTTGTTTCTGTTGGCGGCCAGATTCACAGAAGTGCTCCATTTGAATTTACCAACCAAGTTGTTCGAGTTTAAAACGACTTCAAAACCCTTGTTTTGCATTTCACCTACGTTCTGTGTCTGGTTCGTAAAACCGGTGGTTGACGGAATGGGAACGCTCAATAAAAGGTCGGTGGTGTTTTTAACATAATAGTCCAATTCTCCTGATAAACGGTTGTTAAACAAGCCGAAATCGATACCGAAATCGACTTCCGTACTTTTTTCCCAAGTCAATCCAGGGTTTGGAATTTGCTGCGGGCCAAGGGTGCTGTTTCCGCCGTAACCGCCTGCATTAAAAAGCCCAAGCGACTGGAAATCACCAATTTCAGCGTTGCCGCTTTGGCCCCAGGAACCGCGTAATTTTAAGAAACTCAAGGTTTTATTGCCCTTCAGGAAGCCTTCTTCAGACAATACCCAACCCGCAGACGCCGCCGGGAAAAATGCGTAGCGATTGTTGGCGCCAAAACGGGAAGAACCGTCCACGCGCGCAGAGGCGTTGAACAGGTATTTGCGTTTGAAATCGTAGCGGGCGCGGCCAAAATAGGATAAGAAACTGTAGCCCGTAAGCGTAGACGTGCCGCTTTTGATGGAAGCAGCGGAAGCGAGTGTTTTAAAATCGTCGCTTGGAAATTGCTCGCCGTCCACAAAGGTGCGTTGTACCTGGCTTTTGAAAAATTCAGTACCCAAATCGAAGCCTACGTTATGCTTCTCATGCAAAGAACGGTCGAAATGCAGCACGGCGTTCAGGTTATAATCGTTCGACTGTGACCAGGCGGAAAAACCATACCCCCGGCTGGCACTGCCGTTGTCGGTTCGGTTGCCGAAATACGCGTCGTCGTTTACGGTGTAAATATTAGACGCGCCTTCCACGCGCAAGCCAAAGCCTTCGGCAATGCGATAGTCGCCGTACACATTGGCAATAGAGCGCAGGGTATTGACGGTGCGTTTTCCATCTTCTACATCGATCAAACCGTTGTAATAGGTAGTTGTAGGCCGGTCGTACAACACGCCATCGGGGTCGCGGGTGGGCGTGAGCGGCGACATTGCAACCAATTGGAGCGGCGTGGAAAACTGGTTGTCGTCGGATACTTGATTCGTGCTGGTGCGTGCAAGATTCAGATTTACCCCGACGCGGAGCCGTTTGGTGGCTTCAAAATCCAGGTTCAATCGGCCTCCGTATTTTTTCAGGTTGTTGGAAATTACGATGCCCTCCGTTTTACCATAATTGGCGCTGGCATAATAACGAATCTTATCGCTACCGCCTGTAAATGAAACATTTGCGTTGTTCTGACTGCCAGTGCGCAAGGCTTCATCTTGCCAGTTGGTACGGTCGATCAACTCCTTGTAATTGGTATGCCCGGCGTAGCGCTCAAAACGGCTGTACACAAACTGCGTCCAGGAATCCGGATCATTGAAATCGTAACCTTCAATGACGTCGGAATTATTGGCCGCTTCCGTAAACAGTTCCACATATTCTTTTGAATTCAGAAATTCCCGCTTGTGGGTAGGATTGCTGATGCCGCTTTGAATATCAACTTCGATGCGCGGGCGGCCGTTTTTACCGCTTTTTGTGGTAATCAGCAACACCCCGTTGGAGCCGCGCGAGCCGTAAATGGCCTTTGCCGAAGCATCTTTTAGTACCTCAATGGATTCGATGTCATTGAAATTCAGGTCTGCGAGCGGGTTTAACGGGGCGCCGCTGGTATTGCGGGCGTCTTTCGAAAGCGGAATACCGTCCACCACGATCAGCGGTTCTGCGCCGGCAGTGAGTGAACCCACCCCGCGAATGCGCATGCGCATGGCGCCGCCGAGTTTGCCGTTGGCGCTTTCAACATACACGCCGGCCGCCTGGCCTTGCAACGCCTGTTCGAAAGATACCACAGGCATGGATTTGAGACTTTCACCACCCACTTTTGCAATATTTCCGGTGAGGGTAGATTTAATTTGTTTGCCGTAACCGACTACCACAACTTCGTCTATGAGTTGTATATTGGGCGCCAAGGCAACGTTTAACGTTGTTTGAGTCCCGGCTACAATTTCCTGAATGCCATACCCAGTGTAAGAAAAGACAAGGATTTCGTCATTTTTCTGCACGTCAATCGTATACCTACCGTTGAGGTCGGTGACACTACCACGTGTGGTACCTTTAATGCTGACAGTGGCGCCGATGAGTGGTTCGCTGCTGTTGCCGTCGCTTACCTGACCTTCAACCTTGCGTTGTGCAAACGCAAGGCTAATGAAGGAACAGGCAATCAAAAATGTGATTGCATAACGCTTCATGTAAAAAAAAGATTGATTTGGTTAAACAAAATTTGGATTAAAAATGAATAGACCTGATTCAAAGTCTAATGTCGTCAAGTTAGTGAAGAGGTGTCATCTTCGAGGTACGAGAAGGTGACATCTCTGAACGAAAGCGCCCACGGAATCTTCGTTCTGAGATGTCACCTCCTCCTTTGGTCGGAGATGACACCTCAGAACTGACGCTTTAGTTGACGGCATTAGGCGAGCATTCAGGCTTACAAGACAAAGCTATTTCTCAAGCCGTTCCATCAGTCGGCTGGTAATACGCAAAAAGTCCATTTCCGTGATGATTCCGACCAATTCTTTGCCTTTCACGACTGGTAAACATCCTATTTTATGATGGCGCATTTTATTCATCGCCTCCATAATGCTGGTTTCCGGTGTTGCCGTAATGGGTTTTTCAATCATCAGGTCTTTTACCGTACTTGAAACGGCCTCGTTGAGTTTGCTTTGCTGGGCAAAATAACGCAGCAGAATACGGGATGAAACCAAGCCCACCAATTCGCCCTTGGCATCTTCAACCGGCATGTACCGAATTCGGCGCCAGTCCATAATTTCGGCAACCAACTCAATGACATCGTCTTTTTGGACGGTAAAGAGGTCGGTCGACATAAATTCTTCCACCTTTAATTTAGACGGCGTCCAGTTTTCAAGGTCGGCGGCGGTTGGTTCGGCCCAGGTATGCACGGGGTTGTTTGCTTTTTGATTTTTAATCATAGCGGCGGTAATGCAGGTCATAGCCTCATCGTTTGTGACCTGCGTTTTGAGGGAGGTAAAGGAGCGCAATGCCCAACGCGCGCCGGTTCTGTGTTCTTTGGCGCGCGCTTCAATGATGTCCATGTATTTGGAAATATCGGCGGCGTTGACTTTGCGGTGCTTTAGTCCTTCTTTAGCCAATGGAAGTAATTCGTTGAGAATCAACTCCGTAACAGGTACTTTTTTGTCTTTAAACCAGGTAAACGACGTATCAATGCCAAATTTTGCCGCTTTCAGGAAATTGTCGCGGGCATCCACGAAGTCTATTTGTTTGGTAATGTCTTCATGGTGCAGGCTCATGCCAATCATGGCGCCGAGCCAGAAAGCGGCGTTTGCCGTGGCGTCCACGACCGTCGGGCCGGCAGGCATTACCCGGTTCTCAATACGGAGGTGCGGTTTGCCGTTTGGCGAAATGCCGTAACAAGGGCGGTTCCAGCGGTACACCGTGGAGTTGTGGATTTGCAAGGCGCGCAGTTTCGGCACTTTTCCATCAAGTACCATTGCCAATGAATCTTCTTCGATGGCGCCGGCAAGTAACACCCGGAAACGACTAATATCTTCCTTGTAAATCTGCGTAATATCGCCATGCAACCAGCCGCTGCCAAAATTCACGCGGGGCAGGCGCTCGCGCATGTGGTCGTGCGCGGTGCGGGTGTCGAGCGATTGTTGGAACAAGGCGATCCGCGTTTCGTGCCACAAACGCCGACCGAATACCAGCGGCGAATTGGCCGAAATGGCAATCATCGGGCCGGCTAAAACCTGCGAAATGTTGTACATTTTCACAAATTCCTTTGGCGACACCTGCAAATGCACCTGAAAACTGGTGTTGCAGGCTTCGAGCAGGGGCGAATCGTGTTTGACCAACAATTCATCAACACCTTCCACCCGAAGTTCAAAGGAGGTGCCGAGCAAATGTTTCTGAATGGCGGCCATCAAGGCAAAATAGCGATCCTTCGGCGTCAGGTTGTGCATTTCTAAGTCGTGCTTGCGCAGCGTCGGCAAAATACCGCAGAGCACAATGCTGGCGTCAAACTGATCGAGCACCTTTTGAATCAGGGACAAATAATGCCGGTTTTCTTCCTCCAGATCGCTGAGGCAAGTACCTACAAATTCGCGCGGACTCAGGTTAGTTTCCAAATTGAATTTAGCCAATTCGGTCACACACCAGGGGTACTCGCCCATTTGATCCATTACCTGCATGTTGATTGTGGCAGGTTTGAGCGTTTTGTTGTCCACTAAGCACATTTCCTGTTCCGCGCCGATGCGGGTGATGTCGCTTTCAAACCAATCATTTTCGAGCATGTACTCGAATGCTTTCACGTCGTCGAGCAAGCAGCGTACAAAGTGCTGCATCTCATTGTGACTTTCAACCGTGCTTACTTTTTGAAAACCCATTGCGTTCGTTTTGTGATAAAAGGGAATACTTAATGTTGAATGTATGATTTATCAGGGCAATATTATTTCTTTTAAATTAAATTAACGCAAAACAATTTACTTTGCCGCATGAACCAGACGAATGCTATTCTGCACTTGCAGCAAGATCCCAAACTTAGGGAACTTATCCAAAATATTGAAGTTCCAGATTTTACGCCTTCGCGTAAAATTTATTTTAATTTATTGGAATCCATTGTGTCCCAACAACTTAGCGTAAAAGCCTCCGATACGATTTTTAATCGTTTCCTTGATCTTTTTCCGGATCGGTACCCGCATCCGGAGCATTTATTGGTCTTGGAGATCGACCAATTGCGCGCCGTAGGGCTGTCCAATCAAAAAGCGCGGTACATGCAAAATGTTGCGGCTTTTTCAAAAGAATACGACTTAGAAACGCATGATTGGGACGCCATGAGCGACGAAGAGATCATCACTTTTCTTACCCAAATAAAGGGTGTGGGCAAATGGACGGTGGAAATGTTGCTGATGTTTACCCTTGGCCGAACGGATATTTTGCCGGTCGACGACCTTGGGATTCAACAAGGAATACAGCGTTTGTACGGACTGGAAGAAACAGGAAAAGACCTGAAAAAAAGAATGTTTGAAATAGCCGAGCCTTGGCGACCCTACCGAACGTATGCGTGCCGATATTTGTGGCGATTTAAGGATAGTAAATAACATCTTATGAGTAAGCGTTCACCTGTAGCCTCTATTTTTCTGACTGTTTTCCTCGATATGCTGGGTGTGGGCATCATTATTCCGGTGCTTCCTTCGCTGTTTATGTCGCCGGATACCAGTATTTTGCCTTCAGAAACCTCGCACTATGACCGCTCTATTTTGTACGGTTATCTGCTTGCAATTTACCCGGCCATGCAGTTTTTCGGCGCGCCGATGCTGGGCGCCCTGAGTGACCGGTTTGGGCGGAAACCGATGTTGCAAATTTCTTTGTTCGGCACCTTAATCGGCTACTTGTTGTTTGGCTGGGCTATTATGTTGAAAAACCTGCCGTTGTTATTTTTCAGTCGGGCGCTTCCGGGTTTTACCGGGGGCAATATCAGTATAGTGATGAGCGCACTGTCTGATATTGCCACACCGGAAAACCGTCCAAAATATTTTGGGTTAATCGGGATGGCTTTTGGACTTGGGTTTATTTTGGGGCCGGCCATTGGGGGCATATTAGCCGATCAGTCAGTGGTCAGTTGGTTCAACCACGCCACACCGTTCTGGTTTACGGCAGCGCTGACCTTGGTAAACTTGTTGTTGGTTCAATTGAATTTTCCGGAAACCAACACCAATCGACGACATACGGAGGTTGCTTTGTCTACCGGCTTTCGCAACTTGATCAAAGCCTTTAGTTCGCATAATTTGCGCACTATTTTTGCTGTTTCCTTGTTAATGTCCCTTGGTTTTTCGTTTTACACCCAGTTTTTGTCGGTGTACATGATTCACAAATTCAGCGTGACGGAAAAAGAAATCGGTTTGGTTTTCGGGTGGATCGGTATTTGGCTGGCATTTACGCAAGGTTTCACGGCGCGTAAATTAGCCAACCGTTTTAAACCGATTGAAATCATGCGCTGGAGCATTTTACTCCTTTCTATTTCGGTAATCGCCACCCTGGCGCCCCAGCAATTGTGGATGATGTACCTCGTAAATCCGTTTATCGCTACGTTCCAGGGCCTAACTGCGCCCAACCTGACCACGCTGGTCTCCACCCACGCTTCCGCCGATGAACAAGGCGAAATCCTGGGCATTAACCAAAGCATGGTTTCCGTCGGGCAATTTATCCCGGCCATTATTGCAGGCTACCTGAATACCATTGATACGACTTATCCGATTATTGCAGGCGCGGGGTTTATTTTCCTGGCTTGGGTGGTACTTAGGAGGGTGGAGGGTTGAGGGTGCTTCGGTTTTGATTTTGTTTTTGATTTTGTTTTTGATTTTGTATTTTAGATTGAATTTGCCTTCTCTTTTAATTTGTTTTTTCTTTTCAAGATCGCCGTTGCATTTGAACTTTAAACGCTGGCCAAAGTAGGCATAAAGCGTATTTAATTGATTATCAATTAAATGGCCTTTAAAAATTTTAAAGAGAAAAGCCTTAGCCGATTTTTAAAACAAGATCAAATTCAAAAACAAAAACAAGATCAAATTCAAAAACAAACCCGAAGCCCCACCCTCTACCCTCCACCCTCTACCCCAATGTCATTGACTTAAGGAAAAAGTGGCGGAATCACCTTATTCATGAAGCCAACTTACGAAAAACCTCGGAGAGGTTTAATATTGGTAGAAATGATTGATTATAAAGTGGTTACGACCTCGGAGAGGTCGCACATTGGTTTTGGATATTCGCGGGAAATAAACCAACGTTAGACCTCTCCGAGGTCCGATAACAACCTGATAATCAATCTCTACCAATGTTAAACCTCTCCGAGGTTTTTCGTACATTGTTTGATGTTAAGAAATCACGCTCTATTCAAGGATGATTTCGTTTCAAAATCCTTAAGTCAACGACATTGCCCTCTACCCCTTAATATTGCCAAAGATCGTGCTCGGCATTAAACATCGTCTGCTCAATCGCCTTGGCTTTGTTCACCAGATCCACGCCGGTGTAACTGTCTTCCAGTCTGAGGTCGAGCGTATTGTTTTCCTTGGTAATCATGGAGGAGAAATAGCGCATTTCAAACCAGTCTTCCCAACTCAGGGTAGAAGCGTAGTTTCCGGCAGGATTCACGACTTTATGACGCGCCAGCAATTCACGCGCGCCGGGGTAGTACACCCAAAACAAGGGCTGTTCAAATTTGAAATTGCCGTCATTGTCTAAGACATTAATTAAGGGGGCTATACCGAGGATGCGTACCTTCAACGCGCCTGTTCTGGAATCAAAATACCAGGATTCTTTCAGGCGATAGCGCTTGACGTTTTCCCAATTAATTTCGTTTTCCACGATTTTGATCTGCTCTTCGCCGGTTTCCGGGTCGATGGTAAGAATGGTGTCGCGTTTGACGATTTTTTCCTGCAAGTCTTTAATAGACAAGGCTTTTGAAAAATGATCGTCTTCCGTGCTGTACACGCGCAGGTCGCCTTTCAGGGCAGCGTTTACAAAAATGCCGAACAAGGGCGATTCCGGCGCTACAAAAGGCAGGTTCATTTTTTCCCGCGTGTCAATGATGCGCCATAAGCGTTTTTCCCAGAAAATATCAGCTTCGCGCACGGGCTGGTATTTCAGCACGGAGCGGTCGGCTACAATTTCGCGGGTAGTAATATCATCAAGTGGCGGTTCAACGGCAGGCGGAAGCGTTTCCGTTTCTTGCGCTCGTACAAATTGGGCGCTCAGGACGAGCGCCGTCAGGCAGGCCAAACGAGAGACCGCCCGAATAGACAACAGGTTTGTCATGTTCAGTTGTGTTTAGTAATTTCGTAATAAAAGACAAAAAATAGCCCGTGTAGGCAAGGGATTAAATCAATCGGCGCGGGAGATTTACAAATAACTTGCTGCGCAACAAGTCTAAATCAAAACGGGCAGGAATCTACAGTATTTTAAATGTTAAAAATTTTAACAAATAAATCGCGCAAAATCCAATAAGGTAGCAAATTGATGTTGAATACGCAGTTTTGCAAGGCTTTCGGCTTCTTCTGTTTTGCCATCAATCAGGGCTATCTGCATACCCAGGGCTTGTCCAAACTGCATATCGGCCAAGGAATCGCCTACCATCCAGGCTTGTTCAAAATCAATATCCGGAAATTCGAGCAGCGCCGACCAGGCCATACCTGTGGCGGGTTTGCGGCAGGGGCAACCGGCATCGCTTCGGTGCGGGCAAAAATAAATGCCGTCGATACGGCCGCCTACAGCCAGGATAATGGCCAGCATTTTGCGGTGTACCAATTCCAGATCCGCCTCGTTCATCAAACCTTTGCCGATGCCGGCCTGATTGGTCACTACCACGATGCGGTCAAAAGCGGCTGCCAGCATGGGCATAGCCGTTTCAAAACCGGGCGTCGGGATGAACGCATCGGGATGTTTCACATAATCGCCGGGTATGCGAACATTGATGACGCCGTCGCGGTCGAGAAAAAGGGTTTGCATAAAATGTTACAGGATGATTGAAGGGCAAAGGTTGGCAATTCAACACAAATAGTGAAATGCAATCGGATCGGTGAACCGAATTTCATTTTTAGTGTTTTAACACCGATTTATACGCCAAAGCAATTGGTTTTATGCAATTTAGTTTGATAGATCAAGGTAATTTGAATAAAACCTATTGCGGCGGCCTATGCGAACACAGGTTTTTGAAACCGATCCAAACATTCCATTTCATGCATATTACGATTCTTTCCGCCAGCACCCGCATCAACCGTCAATCGCATCGGGTGGCATTGGCTTTACAACATACAATTAACGCGCAGGGCGTACACACGGCTGAGGTGTTGGATTTGGCCGAATATCAATTTCCAATCATGGAAGAGGTATTGCACCGGCACCCGAATCCACCGGCCGGTTTGGCTGAGTTTGCCGACAAAATACGCCAGTCGGATGCGCATATTTTTGTGTCGCCCGAATATAATGGCAGTTACACGGCCGCCTTGAAAAACGCTGTGGATTACTTGAAAGAGTCGGAATTTTCAAGAAAAGTGATTGGTATTGCCTCTGTTTCTGCCGGCGCTTTTGGCGGTATGCGCGGCGCTTTGGCCATGCAGCAGTTAGTGCTTGCCGTTTCAGGTTTTGCTATTCCGCAAATGCTAATGGTGGGCCAGGTGGTGCAGCGTTTTGACGAAGCCGGTAATTTGCTCGACCCTTTGTTTGAAAAAGCCATGCAGACTTTTTTGAGTAACTTTTTTTGGTTGGCAGAGGCTGTGGTGGAGAAGAAGATGGCGGTCGTGGTGAGATAAGATCTTTTAGAGAAACGGCGCTTCTTTAACAATTGCTTC
Organism: Bacteroidota bacterium; assembly: GCA_037130425.1. Classification (GTDB taxonomy): domain Bacteria; phylum Bacteroidota; class Bacteroidia; order Chitinophagales; family Saprospiraceae; genus M3007. Next base: position 45,833 of record JBAXTB010000002.1, on the reverse strand, counting down.
AATTTGGTTTATATCAAAATAGTTGTATTTTTGTACAATTAAGCGCTGCTTGTATGTATTATATATTGCATAAATGAATTTAAAAGAAAAGGCATGAAATCGATTGAATTCCCCCTCAATGAGGTTCAAATATCTTTACTCAAACTTACCGAAAATTTGAAGGATGATGAACTTCAGGATTTAAAAAGACTGATTATCGCCTTCAAAGCCCGGCGACTTGCGATGCTTGCTGATCAGGTATGGGATGAAAAAGGGTGGACAGAAGAAACAATGGAGCAGTTTTTAAATATGCACATGCGGACACCATATAAGAAGGTCAAGCAGCCGGAACCTAATGCATGAAAGTACTCATTACCGGCAGTAGTGGCCACTTGAGGGAAGCCCTTATATGTTGATTCTCACTTTACCTACAGAATATGTCAACATTTGCCACTGCCCTGCGGAATAGATTAACCGCCCTCGTTTGTCTGAATATTCTATTCGTTTTTTTCGGCATCTGGCTTACTCCCAGCGCCCTTAGCGTCAATTTTGACGGCGCAAAAGGGTTTTACGCCTTGGTTCTGCTTCTGTTATTATATTTATTTGCGGCTTTGCGGGGTATCAAGCCAACGGAACGCGCGCACGAAACAATACTGCCCGGCGCTTTATTTTTTGGCAGCATCATCGGTTTCGTTTTTGCCGCTGAAATACTTCTCGAATACCGCTGGCTTCCGGATAGCGCGCTGAATACGCGCATGGGCTATTTTGAATTCGGAACCGCCTTTTTCTTATATCTATGCGCCGGATTTTGGAGCGCCTTCAAAACGCGGCGATTTTTGAGCGCCCTTCTTACACCCTTGTGGAGCGCCGCGTTTGCCTCCCTTATTTGGTTGTGCGTCGTACTATTAGTGTTCTATATGTTCCACGGAACCGAGCGTCAAACCGCCGTATTGCAAGCAGAAGGCGATTTCGAAGATTTCAAACAAAGCGGCATGACCGATTTTAACGCATTTATTTTACAGGATTTTTGGGGCGCAGGGTTCTTTCATTTGCTGCTTGGGCCTGTGATTGCGGGCATTTTAGGATCACTGGGTGCCGGGCTGAGTTTATTATTGAGTTTTTTCAGCAAGCGCCGCTGAATTAAAAGATTGTACGGAAACGGAAGGCGACCAATTAAAAAATAAAATTTATTTAAAAAAAACAATTTGTGTTTTTATTTTGTATCTTTGCAACACAATAAATGTCGGGGGCGGAAATCCATCCATACAATGAATCCCAACGCCTTTACAAAATCATGTAGGATATGGAATTAAAACAAAACACTTACCAAGCATTACTTTCTGCAATCAAAAACACCTTACAAGAGGGGCAAACTTCAGCCGTAAAAGCAGTACGTCGTCAGTTGGTTTTGACTTATTGGGCCATTGGTAGTCATATTGTGCAATATGAACAAGGTGGGAGCGAAAAATCTGAATACGGCTCTAAAGTCTTGAATCGACTTTCACGTGATCTGTCTGACCAATTGGGTAAAGGCTTTAGTCGTACTAACTTGATTTACATGCGCTTAGTGTATTTAAAATATCCTGATCCTACTAATTTGTCTGACCAATTGACTTGGGGGCATCTTGTTGAATTGTTAGGGATCGAACACGACTTAGAACGCAGTTTCTACGAAAAACAAACCATCCTTGAAAAATGGACAGTACGTGAACTAAAACGCCAAAAGGATTCTGCACTGTTTTTGCGCCTCGCCGCCTCTCAGGACAAAGAAGGTATTCTTCAATTAGCTGAAAAAGGCAAAATCATTGAACAACCGGAAGACCTCCTCCGTGACCCTTATGTATTTGAATTCCTGAAAATCCCGGAACCCTACCATGTTTCCGAAAAAGAACTTGAAACCCGCTTGCTCGATCAACTGCAAATCTTTTTACTCGAACTTGGAAAAGGATTCACCTTCGTCGGCCGCCAATATCGGCTCACCATCGACAATGAACACCATCGGGTTGACTTAGTATTTTATCATCGTTTTTTGCGTTGTTTTGTACTTATTGATTTGAAAATCAACAAGGTAAAACACCAGGATATTGGTCAAATGAACATGTACCTCGGCTATTTTGCCAAAGAAGAATACTTTGAAGGAGATAATCCTCCGATTGGAATTATACTCACCCGCCATAAAGACGAACTCTTGGTTGAATTTGCAACGTATGGTATGAGCAGTCAATTATTTGTCTCCAAATATCAACTGTATTTACCCCAAGAAGCAGAACTTCGGGCAAAATTAGAGCAGATACTGACCCACTCCTAAAAATCCGTCCCCAAGGCCACGTGAAACACCGGTTTCTGAATCACCCGCGTCTCAATCCCCCAGGCATAATCGGCCCGCAAATACATCCCGAACACCGTCGCGCGCGCGCCCAACCCATACCCCGCTACCAATGGATCCCTGAAATAATTAACCTTCACCGTCACCACAGGCGGCCGATTATCAGGGCCTTCGTATAAATAAATGGTGTTAATCGGGTTATCGCCGTTGTACGGGCTGCGACCCTGCCAGGCGGTGCCTGTGTCAAAGAATCCAATGAGTTGGAAATTGCGCCAAAAATTACCCATTACCGGTTTTTTAGAGAAATACTTAAAAATCGGCACCCTCAATTCGGCATTAAACAGCGCATAAGAATTCCCGTTCCGGATATTCTGGTAAAAACCGCGCAGGTTCGAAGCCAGGGTTTGATATGCGAAATCATTACCCGTTGGCAGTGGGATATTGTTGTTAAATTTCGGGAACAGCCAATTGTCTACTCCGCCGAGGAAATACAACATGCGCTCAGAGCCGAAACTGGTAGCCCCGGCCAAACGCAAGGCTAAAATAGAACGCCGATCCAATTGCTGATAATGTCGGGCATCCAAGGCGAGCACGGTCATAAAGCCTTTATTCAGTTTCAGGCTGATATTCGGCTGGTAGTTGAAATCAAAACGTTTGACAGCTTCCACATACACTTTGGCGCGGGTACCGGTTTTCAGGTTCAAATCCACGTCTACCGTATTGTCATATACCGCGCTCAAGCGCAATCCCGCGCGCTGTTCGGCATAATCCGGCTGGTCAAGGGTAGCACGCGTAGTGGTCAAAGCCAGGGTTTTGTCCTGACGCAACGTAGCCATGGCACGCAAACTAAAAAACGGATCAAACGGATAGCGCAATTCATACTGCCCAAGCACGGTGTTGGTTCGAGCCTGATAGGTGGCGGGTTGAGCCCCCGGCGTGCCCGTATCTACCGTATTTACCACTGTTTTACGATAGAGCACCATACGACGGTCAAGACGTTTCTTTTTATTGTCAAACCATAAATAGTATTCCGCTCCATCGAAGGTAGTCGGCAAGCGAAAACCAGCTTCAACCACATAATCTTCCAACAAATCCTTAAAATTCGCCCGCAACAGCACACCCGGCGAGGGTGTTCGGAATCCGTTTGGCGAACCCGCATAACTGTCCAAGCCCTCGAACAACAGGCTGTTGTCCATGGTTGTAGAAATATAATCGGTTCGGAAACGCAGACGGTAAGGGATGATCCTCGACGGATTAAAGTGTATAATTTCGTTGTTTTTGGCAAACTCCATCAAGGGCCGGTTTTGAAGTCGCGCGTTGCGTCGGGGCGGAAAATTCATGGAATCTACCTTAATTTCCGGCTCTGTAATTTTTTCAGGCTCAACAGGTTTCGGCGTTTCCTGCTTCGGTTGCGGCGTACTTGGCGGCGGCGCTTGCAGGTAGTCAGGGATTTGAAACAACCATCCCGGCTGAATAATCGGAACGGTATCGCGCATGCCGGATTCCTCGTCCTGCGCTACGCTTGTTTTGGCTGCATTTGGGGGCTTTGGGTTTGCCGCATCGGTATCTTCTATAACGGGCTGGGGCGGTATCGGCAGGCCTGCCTGATGCATCTGCAATTCCCGATAACGGGTAATGCGCGCCGGTGCAATAGTCAATGGGTCGGATTTGCGTATAAAAAAGGCCGTTTTTCGATCCCGTTGGATGGTTTCTACTAATTTCCCGGCTCGTACCGTTGCATTTAAACTTGTAATGTTGCGGTCATAATTGGTTTGATTCCATGTTTTTGCACGCTTTTTATACACCGGAATCATCCGAACGCTGTCAATTTGCGTGGAATCTAAGTTTTTAAACACCGTATCGGAGGGCGCCAAATATACTAATGCGCGTTCTATCGGCCATTCGCCAGGGCGGTCTACATCCAATGATTTTACTTCTGTGCCGTCTTTCAGGTAATAAACCAACATATTGTACGCCAAAAACGGTTCAAAATAACCGGCCTGCCGATTAAAAATACCGTTTTCACTGCTGGTAAACGCAAACCGCGCACTGTCAATTCCGATCGGACTGCGTTCATCAATAAACGGGGTATTGGTGATGCGCACCAATTCGGGACTTCGCGTATCCAAATCAAAGAAGAATACATCGAAATGGTTGAGCGGTAGAATAGTGTCCAATTTTTGAAACGACAAAGTATCTGTAAGCCTGTTGCTGGCAAATAAAATCCCCTTGTGCCCGTCAATCGTGGCCACCGAAGCATCCACATCATCCCAAAAATCCTGGGTAACACGTTCTGTTTGACGGGTCACGCTGCGGTAAATAAACAGATCGGAAAAGCCTTTTACTGCTGCCGAAAAAGCAAAGTCCGTGGCGTTGATATAGTCCATGCTAAACACGCGCTGAAACTCCGGCGAAAGGTCTTTTGTCAGTTTTTTCTTGGTTTCTACTTCAATTTTAGCCAATTTGGGAACATCACGGCGCTCATAGAGTACAGCGAGTTCTTTATTATTCGGGTTCCAGGCCAACAAAGGATAGCCATAATCAGTGGCTTGCAAGGCATTGCGTATGCCTCCTTTCAGGGCAAGCGTTTTTTTACCGGTTTTCAAGTCTTGCACCCACACACGCCAGCGCCCGATGTCGTTGCTCACCCAGGCCAATCGTTTTCCGTCCGGACTGAGTTTCGCTTGGTAAAGCGGCAGTTTTTTCTTGTTTTTAAGCGTTACCTGCGTGTTTGGATCGGGGGCTTTCTGGCGCGCTTTTTCTTCCTGAAAACGATTGGTAAAATAAACAAGCAGTGCATCGGTCGTACGGCGATAACCGCCGCCCAACACATATAAAAAACCGGCGTCAATGCTACGGTTGATGCGGGTGAGGTACAACAAATTACTGATGGTGCCCTTCCCGAAATGCAAGGCGATATAATACCAGAACGCATGGCCTGCGAGACGCGGATATTCCTTGGCAAATTTGTCAAATGAAGTGAATTTTTTATTCATCAGCAGGTCGCGCAACTGATTATCCGCTTCCGGGTTCCAGTCTTCGCCGCAATATGCCGCCAAGCCCTCCGTGTACCAGCCCGGCAAGTTCAACAACACCGCATTTTGCACAATTTCCTGCAAATTCGCCCCGTACAACATCGAATTTATCAGCACCCCGGCGATGCCCTCGCGTATCTGCGCGCGCAGATGCCTGTGGTTTCCGTCAAAAAACACAAAAATCTTGTTGCCCACCACTTTGGTTTCGCCGGAGCGCAACAAAAACACGTCATCTTCACCAATATTGCTTTGTTTCAGGTCGGTCAGGTCGCTAAAAACCAACATTTCAATTTTGTCGGTCATCTGGTGTTCCAGCAATTGCTGTACCAAGGGAAAGTCCATTTCGGCCGTTTGCAACGCCGATTGCGCCACATTGCGGGCGTCTCCGTACCAATAAGTCGTAAAATTGGCTGTTTCGTACAACAACCAGTCGTCGAATTGGTGGTGGTACTGCACCCGATTTTTACCAAATGACGTCTGAGAAGTCGTTTGACCGCCCAAAAACAGCGGAAACCCGGCGAGCAACAACAGGCCCAAAAGCGGTTTGAAGAAGTATGCTTGGTTCATAGTAAAACCTATTTTGTGTAAATATGGGGCTTTCCGGGTGAAGCGCAACGTCTTGTTTAGACAAACGCAAATTTTATGACAGTATTTTGATTTCTTTCAAACCAAATAATTCCATCCCGCTTGCCGTTTCCACCACTAACCGACCATCTTCTGCCACGCCCCGAATAAAACCTTCGAAAATGGTTTCGTTGCTTGTGCGCAAAAAATCAGAAGGCAAATTGTAACGGTACATACCGGCTAAATAATCGGCCTCAATGTCTTTTTTTCTGCCGGATTTTAACTGCAAATAGCGGCGTTCCAAGCAAACAAATAAAATTTCGGCTAATTGGTCAAGATCAAATGTTCGTTCAGATTCAAGTGCCAGCGAAGTGGGGTTGCCTAAGCCGGGGCCGAATGTCGTTTGATTGATATTCAATCCAATTCCAACAACGGCGCTTTGTAAATGTTTCCCGGAAATCGAATTCTGAATCAATATACCGGCGCATTTGCGGTTTTCAAAATAAAGGTCGTTGGGCCATTTTACCGTAGGAGTTTGCGGCAGTTCAAGCGCCATACAAGTATCATGCAACGCCAACGCAACGGCCATACTCAGGTAAAACTGCGCCTGCGCTTCCAGCCAGTTTGGATAGAGGATAACGCTAAACGTCAGGTTCAATCCGGCCGCTGCCGCCCATCTACTGCCAAACTGTCCGCGACCGGCTGACTGACTGTCAGCCCGGACAACCGTACCCTCCGGTGGCTTGCTTTTTGCAGCAAGCGAATCGGTTTCGCTTCGGGCTGCGGCAATTAATTCCAACGCATAGTCGTTGGTAGACGTAAGTTCGTCGAAACGGTAATAAACTTTTCCGATAAAAAGGCTGTTAGACATCTGTTGTTTGCAAGGTACGGCGAAGGTGCTTACCTTTGAGCAAAGTTTTACAACTCCAAAATCACAAATTTTAAATCCGATTCGTTTAACGAAGCGCTGTACGGTTTTTCCGACAGTGCCAACAAAATTTCAAATTTGAATTTAACAGCATCCCGGCGGGCAATTACCCGCAACCAAGACTCTGAAAAACTCAATCACCTGATCGTTGAAGGCATCCGTGACAAAAAAGGGAAAAACATCATCCAACTCGATTTACGGAAAGTTGGAGATGCCCCGGCTGACTTTTTCATCATCTGCGAAGGCGACTCTAATACGCATGTAAAGGCGATTTCAGATAGCATCCATAAAAAAGTAAAAGACGAACTGCTCTCTTTGCCTACGCACGTTGAAGGTTCGAGCAATGCTAAATGGGTCCTCATGGACTACTTCAATACAGTTGTTCATGTTTTTTATCCGGAAACCCGGCATTTTTATGAAATTGAAAACCTCTGGAGCGACGCCGAAGTGACGGAGTTTGCCGAAATTTAATTTATACAAACATGGAAAAAGATCAAAAGAAAAATAAACGGGACAGCGAAAAAGATGAACAACGTCCCCAACGTGATGATGACAATGGCTCCGGCGACGGGATGCCAAAGTTCAGCATCATGTGGATTTACATTTTAGTCGGACTGGTGCTGCTGGGCTTGCAAATGTCCCGTTTTATGGGCACGACCAAGAAAGCCGACTGGACTGACTTCGAACGCTGGGCCAGAAAAGGCCACGTTGAGCAATTGGTGGTCGTAAATGATAAAGAGGCGCACATCTATATCAAAAAAGACTCTCTTGGTTTTGGTGAGCACAAAGACTTTAACCCGAATGAAAAGAAATTCGGTGGTGAACGCTTTCATTATGTGATGAATATCGGTAAACCCGAAGTGCTGGAAGCAAAGGTGGCGAAATTGAACGACGCCTTGCTCAAGGAAAAAAAGCCGCTTATTACCACAGAATACGATCCGAGCAGCAATTGGTTTGCAACGCTGCTCCCGTATTTGCTCCCGCTTTTACTCTTTCTCGGCCTCTGGGTTCTGATTATCCGGCGCATGGGCGGAGGAGCAGGCGGCCCGGGCGCGCAGATCTTCAATATCGGGAAATCTAAAGCGACCTTGTTTGACAATAACACGAAGGTGAATATTACGTTTGCCGACGTTGCAGGTCTTGACGAAGCCAAGGAAGAAGTGATGGAAGTCGTTGATTTCTTGAAAAATCCGAAAAAATACACCACATTGGGCGGTAAAATACCCAAAGGCGTGCTGTTAGTCGGACCGCCGGGTACAGGTAAAACGCTGTTGGCCAAAGCCGTTGCCGGTGAAGCCAGCGTACCGTTCTTCTCGATCTCTGGTTCCGATTTCGTGGAAATGTTCGTAGGCGTGGGCGCCTCGCGTGTACGTGATTTGTTCCGCCAGGCCCGCGAAAAAGCGCCTTGTATTATCTTTATTGATGAAATTGACGCCATTGGCCGCGCACGCGGACGCGGCGCCGTTCAGGGCGGCAATGACGAACGGGAAAACACCCTCAACCAGTTGTTGGTCGAAATGGACGGTTTCCCGACCGACAAAGGCGTTATCCTGATGGCCGCCACCAACCGCCCCGATATTCTGGACCAGGCGCTGATGCGTCCGGGTCGTTTCGACCGCCAAATCGGTATCGGACGCCCAGACCTGAATGGCCGCGCGCAGATTTTCGAGGTACACATGAAAAATATCAAAACTGCGCCGGAAGTAACGGCCATGGCCTTATCGGAAATGACGCCGGGTTTTGTAGGCGCCGATATTGCCAATGTGTGCAACGAAGCAGCCCTGATTGCGGCGCGTCGCAACAAAAAAGCGGTTGATATTGATGATTTTAACTACGCCCTCGATAAAGTAATCGGCGGTTTGGAGAAAAAGAACAAGATCATCAGCCCGGAAGAGAAAAAAATTATTGCATACCACGAAGCAGGCCACGCCATTGCAGGCTGGTTCCTGGAATTTGCACACCCGTTGGTAAAAGTAACCATCGTGCCACGGGGTTTGGCGGCGCTTGGCTACGCCCAATACTTGCCGAAAGAGCAGTACATCACCCGCAAGGAAAAATTGCTCGATGAAATCTGTATGACCCTCGGCGGTCGAGCAGCCGAATCGGTAGTGTTTGACAAAATCAGCACTGGCGCACAAAGTGATCTTGATACGATTACACGGCTTTCTTACGAGATGATCGTGAATTACGGCTTGAACGAAAAAGTCGGAAACGTGTCATACTATTCCATGCTTGGTGAAAGCTATAACCGTCCGTTCTCAGAACAAACGGCCTATATCATCGATCAGGAAGTGAAAAACATGATCGAAGAACAGTATCTGCGTGTGAAACAACTGCTGCGCGACAAACGTCAGGAACTCGATAAATTGGCTTCAGCCCTGCTTGAAAAAGAAGTGCTCCACCGCGCTGATTTGGAAGAACTGATCGGCAAACGTCCGTTCTCTGATCCTACGCCAGGCGAAAGTGCAAAACTGCCGGAAGTCGAGTAGAATATCGAATATCGAACAGGGGAATATCGAATATCGAACAAGGGAATATCGAATATCGAACAGATGAATATCGAATGTCGAAGGGGCGCGTTGCCCTGAATGAATATCGAATATCGAACAGATGAATATCGAATGTCGAAGGGGCGCGTTGCCTTGAATGTTTATAAAATATCCAATTGTCGGCCTGACCTGCGCGTTAGGCCGACAATTTTACTATCTACCATCAAAAAATCCCGAAGGGATTATATGTTTATAGCAGCGTTGGTGGTCTATTTTTTCCCAAATCCTGAAAGGATTTTATGTGTTTTATAGCGTTTTTACATACAATACCTTCAGGATTTTAGAATATGTTAAATAGTTTCAAACAAATGAAAATCAAAGAAACTGCGACATTGAACGCTTCAACCCACCGGTTTCGTTCCATTTTCAAGATACCCAAGGCAACGCGCCTGTTCGATATTCGACATTCGATATTCGATATTCAAAACGCTTCAACCCACCGGTTTCGTTCCATTTTCAAGATGTTCAAGGCAACGCGCCAGTTCGATATTCGATATTCATCTGTTCGATATTCGATATTCCTTTGTTCGATATTCTTTTTCACCGACAGTTTATCGGCGCAATCTCCAGCCAAAACAATCGTACACGGCAAGGTCATCGACGCCAAAAGCGAAGAAGGACTGCCCTACGCTACTGTTCAATTCAACAACGACGCTGTGGGCACCCGCACCGATATGAATGGCAACTTTTACCTTGAATCAGGCGGAAATCCTCAAAAAGTAAAAGTTTCTTACGTCGGGTATCAATCGCAGGATTTGAAGGTCCAGACAGGTACGCAACAAACCGTTACGGTTCGGCTCTTGGAAAACAGTGTGGACATCAAAGAAGTAACGATTCGGCCCACCAAGTACAGCAAGCGCAACAACCCCGCCGTTGATCTCATTGAAGAGGTGTTCAAACACAAGGATCAAAACCGCAAGGAAGGGCTGGATTATTACAGTTATGAGCAGTACGAAAAACTCCAGTTCAACATCAACGGGATCAACGATAAGTTCAGAAAACGCTGGTATTTCCATAAGTTCCAGTTCATTTTTGACAATGTTGACACCAGCAAGGTGAACAATAAAGTGGCGCTCCCCATGTATTTGCGCGAGCGTTTATCAAAAATGTATTACCGCAAAAAGCCAAAAGACAGCAAGGAAATCCTGCTGGCGGAAAGGCAGACCGTACTTGATGACGATTATGATGTAGATAAAGATGGCGTATCGGCGTATTTGAGCAATTTATATCAGGAGTTGGATATTTACGCCCCTGCCATTGGATTGTTGAATGCCCAATTCATAGGCCCATTGTCGGGCATCGCCAACACAATGTACCGGTTTTATATTGTAGACACTGTTACGCTGGAGAACCGGCGCTATGCCGATGTGTTTTTTGCGCCTAGAAACAAAAGTGAACTGGCGTTTATGGGAAACATGCTCGTGGCGCTTGATTCCACGTATGCCGTTCGCCGCGTAGAAATGGGCATTTCCAAGGAAATTAACCTTAATTTTGTAACCGACCTGCACATCGAGCAGGATTTTGAGTTTGTCGGTGAAGGGGCCAACCGCAGGCTCCTGCTCGCGCGCGACGCGGTGACGATGGATTTTAATATTTTCAAAAAGGCCGACGGGCGCAGTTTTTTGGCGACCAAAACGGCGTTTTATAAAAATTACAGGTTAAACCAGCCCATTCCGGACAGTTTATTCCGTACCCAACAACGCTTGCAACGCGATACCGGTGATATTACACACCGGAGCCGCGAATTTTGGCGCGAAAGTCGTTACAACCCGCTCACCAAACGCGAGCAGGGCATCGGCGACATGATTGACAGCATCCAGCGGGTGCGCGCATTTAAGACCCTTATTGAAGTTGGCAGGATCATGAGTTCGGGTTATAAGAAATTCGGCGGCATAGAATTTGGGCCACTTACTTCGGCTTACAGTTTTAACGGGGTGGAAGGCAATCGCTTTCGGTTTGGCGGCAGGACAAACGCCAAATTGGTAAAAAACATGATTTTTGAGGGTTTCGGCGCTTATGGAAGTCTTGACCGGCAATGGAAATACTATGGCGCGGTTACCTACGCCTTTGGAAACCGCCGGCCTCGGAGGTTTCCAATGAACCAATTGATGTTTTCGTACCGAAAAGACCTGCATGTTCCGGGTTTGGACATTGAAAATTGGCAGCCTGATAATTTTTTATTGTCCTTTCAGCGCGGCGTAAACAACAAAATGGTGTTCAGTCGGAGTCTGCGCATGGATTATACCCGTGAGTTCAACAATGGCTTCAGTTATGCGGTTACGACTCAACACAGGGATTTGCCGGCAGCCGGCATTTTGCGTTATGAATTTCGAAATCCGGATGATCCGAACAATCAAAATCGGAATTTAAACAGTTTTGAAGCCGGATTTGGGCTGCGTTATGCGCCAAATGAGAAGTTTTATCAAGGGACAACTTATCGTTTACCCATGCTGACCAAGTTTCCGGTTTTGTCGCTATCCTTCCGCATGGGCATTAGAGGCGTGGCCGGAAGTCAGTTTAATTATCAGCGGATTAGTGCCAAACTGCGCAAAGTCATTTTTATTGCGCCATTGGGCCGCTCGGAGCTAACCTTGGAAGGCGGAAGGATTTTTGGCGCCCTACCCTACCCTATGCTTGAAATTCACCGGGCCAACCAGTCTTTTGCATACGATTGGTACTCCTACAATTTAATGAATTTTTTAGAGTTTGCGAGCGACCGTTTCGGCGCCCTTACCTTGCACCACAACTTCAACGGCTTCTTTTTGAACAAAGTGCCCTTAATTAAAAAACTGCAATTGCGCGAGGTGATTAGTTTCAAGGCATTGTACGGCAAATTAGGCAGTGCCAATATTCCGTCGGCGTCAAATAACTTAGTGCTGTTTCCAAGCGACGAATCAGGAAATACCCTGATTCACACCCTGGGGAAACAACCATATATGGAAGCAAGTGTCGGTATCGCCAATATTTTTCATTTGTTGCGCGTTGACTATGTGCGTCGTTTGAGTTACACCAACTTGCCGAATGTGAGCAAATGGGGTGTACGATTGTCATTTCAGGCCGGGTTTTAGTAGATGGTCTGGTTTGTTTCACGTTAATCTCTGTATAACGTTTGTCATACCACGCCGCAAAAGGTTTTGTACAATTTATGCAGCCCAATCAAATTCAAATACAAAATCTGTTGCGGCGGATTATAAAAGTTAAATAGCATCCAACTGACAAAAAAACATTTTGTTGACCCCGTCAGATTCTGAATAAAAACAGTAATTTTGTGATTGCGAAAATTCTCTATGTTAATATTAGGAACTTTTACGATTAAGTTCCAAAATTCAACCAAACCAAACCTTTTTATTTCATCTTTTTCTAAATGCAAATTAATCATGCAGAGAAATTTTATCTTGCTGGTTGTAGCCGCTTTGTTTTTCTTCACTGGTAGCGCTTCCGCACAACAGCGCGTTTGCGGCGCCAATGAAGTACTCGTCCGTCAGTTGATGGAAAACCCGCTTCTGAAAGAACAAATGGAGAACGCTGAGCGCCAGACGCAAAGCTTTATCCAAAACGGTGGTTCACATGACCGCGTGGTTGTGACGATTCCGGTTGTAGTAAACGTTGTTTGGAACACTGCCGCACAGAACATCAGCGACGCGCAGATTTTGTCCCAAATTGACGTGTTGAACAAGGATTTTCGCAAGTTAAACTCAGATGTGGCAAATGTGCCTGCCGTTTGGCAGTCGCTTGTTGCTGACTGCGAAATAAACTTCTGCCTTGCTACGCAAGACCCTTCAGGCGCTGCGACTACAGGTATTCGTCGCCGTCAGACAACCACGGCCTCCTTCAGCACCAATGACGCCGTTAAATACAATGCACAAGGTGGTATCGACATTTGGGATCGCAACAAATACCTGAATCTGTGGTGTTGTAACCTGAGTGGTGGTGTTTTAGGCTACGCGCAATTTCCTGGCGGCGCTGCGGCTACGGATGGCGTAGTAATTACTTACACGGCTTTCGGTACAACCGGAACTGCTGCTGCGCCCTTCAACAAAGGTCGTACCGCAACGCACGAAATTGGCCACTGGCTCAATCTTTACCACATCTGGGGTGATGATGGCACCGCTTGTACCGGTACCGACAACTGCTCAGATACCCCAAACCAGGCTGGTGAAAACTACGGCTGCCCGGTATTCCCACATGTGACCTGTAGCAATGGCCCGAACGGCGACATGTTTATGAACTATATGGACTACACGGATGATGCTTGCATGTTTATGTTTACAGCAGGTCAAAAAGCGCGTATGCAGGCCTTGTTTGCAGCGGGCGGTTCACGTGTTGCCCTGTTGAGTTCGCCAGGTTGTAGCGCTCCATCTACCAGCTGCGGAACACCTTCCGGCTTGGCTGCTACCAGCATCACCCAAACGGGCGCTACGCTTGGTTGGACTGCTGCAACGGGCGCTGTTACCTACAACCTACAGTGGAAATTAAGCTCAGCCAGCACTTGGACAACCGTAAGCGGTCTGACAACTACTTCTTATTCCTTGAGCGGTCTGACTGCAAACACAAGTTACACTTTTCAGGTACAGGCAGTTTGTAGCACCAGCAGCAGCGCGTATTCTACGGCTGCTTCGTTTACAACTGCGTCTTCCGGCGGTACTTGCACGGATTTGTATGAGCCGAACAATACTTCAGCAACCGCTGTAACCATTCCTGTAAACACCACGTTTACATCGAAAATTGCTTCTTCTACGGATAAAGATTACTACAAGTTCAGCAATACGACAACCGCTAAAAACATCAAAGTTGACCTGACTACCTTGCCGGCTGATTATGATTTGAAACTGTATCTTAGCAGCACCGGCGCCCTGTTGGGAACCTCGCAAAACACCGGTACCGTTGACGAACAGTTGATCTATAACAACAATAACGCTTCTAATGTATATAAAGCGTATGTGTATGGTTACAACGGCGCATTCAGCAGCACATCCTGCTACACGTTCCGTGTAAGCCTGAGCGCTACCAGCTGGCGTCTTGACGGCACAACAGACGGCCAGATTACAGAACTCGAAATCCCGGTTCAGTTTGAAAATGCCGGCTTTGGCTTGTTCCCGAACCCGGCTGCTAATCAGGTAACGGTAGAAGTACCGATGCAGGATGAAGCCGATGTGGCTGTATCAATCATCGATATGGCAGGCAAAGCGGCGCAACAGCAACACCGCACACTCGGAAAAGGCGACAACCAAATGGTATTTGACTTGGCTACGCTGCCGAACGGCGTTTACTTCGTACAAGTGCGCAACGGCGAACGTACGAACACCCGCAAATTGGTGGTAAATAAGTAGGGAATATCGAATATCGAACAGACGAATATCGAATAACGAACGGGGGCGTTGCGCTGGGTATCAGCTGCAACGCCCCTTTTTGAATATCGAATATCGAACAGAGGAATATCGAATGTCGAATGAAAGCGTTGCGTCCGGTATCTGCGATTATGTTAGGAACGCCCTTGGAAGGCGAAATTTATTCAGCCTAAAAAAAGCCCATAATGAACTGTAAAACAATACTTTATGTTCTTCAGGCAAAATGAATTCCGCCGTCCCCAAAAACCAAGCCCGAAGCCCCGTTCGACATTCGATATTCGATATTCATCTGTTCGATATTCCCTACCGTTCCTGCATGTCTCCGTAAAAAACCAATTCCCACTCGTCTTTTTCGTTCTTGGCAAATCGGCGTTCCAGGCCGTAATTGGCGGCAGCATAGCGGATATGCTCAACGACTAATACATCGCCCATCATTTCAAAATCATGTTTGAAATCGCCTGAACTGAAATCGACCAAATGGTGCATGTGCCAGGTTTGGGGTTGCCATTCCACCAATTTTTTGCGGTAATGTACACTGTCAATTTGTTCTGAAGTCTCACCCGACAAGGGCCAGGTAATATGAGCTATTTGGTACAGGCTATCCTTATGAAATTTTTCATAAAATTGCAGAAAATCGGCGGGCGGCTGTGCATTGGCTACCATTTGGGTAATTTGATCTGGCTGTTGCGGCGTCCCGGAAGATTGCCGGTTTTTGCAGGCGCTTATAACACAAAGTGCCAGGACGGGAAAAATGAAATAACGCATTGAATTGATTGATTTTTGCTGGATTGACGGATATTGTCGGTACAATTCCCCCAAAAACGTTTTACCAGACCACAAAGTATCTTGTAGCGGTAGTTGATTGTAAATCTTGTTAATTTTATGATTGAGCCCTTGAAATTAATGCGTGATAACGAGTTTTTGAACCCGATTTTGGTCGACAGCGACAAAATACACGCCCGGCGCTAACCCTTGGAGCGAAAGTTTATAAAAAGTCACATCTTCAAGTCGTATATGCTGTTCCTGCCGAACAAGGGTTCCGCGCGCATCGTACACGCGCAAACTGCCGATTTCCTGCACGGGTGTTTCAAATGCAATGCTGACCCAATCAATTGCCGGATTGGGATAAAGACTCCAATTACCGGCTTCTTGCTTAAGCACCGTTGTCCTTTCCGCCACCTTATCTGATTGTGCATTACAGTCTTGTAGAATACCGTCTTGTTGCACCCAGGCACTTTGCTGGTTTCCGGGGCAAACATAGCGCACGGCAACTGAATAGTTCAGCCCGTTGTTCACGTCAAAATTCAGGGTGTAGCTTTTTACATTGCCCACATTGCCAATTACCGTCCAAAGCGGAGCATTTCCTTGTTTGTAACGAATTTGAAAAGAACCGCCATCGGGGCCTTGCCATTGTACCGGAACTGAGCCGCAGGAAGTGGCGGGCAAAACAATGTCATGCGGTTTAGCCGGTTTCCCAACGCCGTTGATCGTGAAGGCCTGCGTGCGGGTGATGCCGTTGGCGTCGCTTACCGTAACCGTGTAAGTTCCAGCCGACAAACCCATCGGATGCAAGCCGGAAGCGCCGTTTGACCAGGTATAAGTCAAGGGCGCAAGACCGCCAGAAGCGCTCAATTTGATCTCGCCGGAGCCGGGGCCGCAGGTTGAGTTATACGAAATACCGCTGGTTTGAAGATTGTCGATGGCAAAATCCCAGACGCCGCGCCCGTGCGTACCGAACCGCACTAAGTTGCGCGCTGCAACATATTCCACGGAATAAACGGTTTGCAAGGGCATATGTTCATCGCGCAGGCTGTACCACGTATTTCCTTCAACATCAAATATATATGGGCCGTCGTCGGTAGCGGCATACAGGAATTTTTCATCCGGCGAGGCGGCCATTTCCTGCACCAGCGTGCCGGGCAATCCGTTCGACATTTCAATAAACGTCAAGCCGCCGTCGGTTGATTTCCAGACCGGCGGGTTGGAGTAACCGCTGCCGCAAAACCAGACCAAATTCGGGTCGATTTTGGAGGCTAAAATATCGGAACCGTACAAATAAAAACCGTCCGGGCCGTCAAACCCGCTGGCTTTTTGCCAGTTTCCGCCTGCATTTTTGCGGAAAAAAGTGCCATCGTCGGTGGCGACATAATAGCGGCCATTGAGCGGATTGACCGCAATGGCGGAAATGAGCGCGCCGCCGCTGTTGGAATTCGGTTTAAAATCATAAGGATCCTGAATGGCCGAAATATCGTATGGCGCTGTTTCCTGCGCGGTCAATTCGATCAGGTGCGAACCGGAGCCGCCTTCTAAGTTGCCGCCGCCGACCAATATTTTATTTACGGAAGGTACAAAATCGTATTCGGCCGTCGGCACCATCCAACCTACATTCGGCAGGTCGTCGCCGGGCAGATTCCATTCCGAATCCCACCATGCATTGCTTGTTTTAGGATCCTGGTGGTAGGTAATATCACCGCCGGGGTATTGTTTCCAAAAATGCCGGCCATTGGAAGAAAATACCATGTGGCCGTAATCGCCTGATACAACTTGCTGAAAATCAAGCGATCCGAGCGGAAGCGCCGTTGCCGTGGAAGCGCGTTGATAGCCTTGGTCCTGCGCGCCCGCGTACACGTAATTCGGATCGGTAGGGTCGGTGCGCACATCGTAATATTGGCTGACATTAAGACCGGTCATGGAGATATTCTGGGTGGTTTGCATAAAATCGTATGAAACCGCGAGGCCGCCGTGGTTCGAGATCAGGGCAAATTCCTGGTTGTTGTCGCTGCGCCTGAAAAACTGGATGTCCATAATATCTGCGTGCAATTTGCCGGGCACATCGCCGTAATACTCCCACCATTCATTTACAAAATCCCAGGAAACGCCCCCGTCGTAACTTTTATAGGCATCCACTTCGCCGTAGAAAATTTTATTCGGATCGGACAAAGAAACCTGGATGCCAACCGACCAGGGGTTTGTGGGCATGGCGCCGCGCAATTGCCATAAACTTCCATTGTTGGTGGAGCGATACAGGTTTTGCTGATCGGTCATGGCGTAAAAGGTAATCGCGCCGTTTGCTGCCCGGTACCCGCGCAATTGGCAACTTACATTGGCTGGCAAACTGGTGTTTGTAGATAACAAATTGAGGGTTGGGCCATCAATTTTATATAATTTACTGCTTTGATTGATCAAATAACAATCGCCGGTGCCGTAAGGATGCCACATCGTTACCCGATCGGTATTGCCGTGTGCGAAGGTGGTGATGAGCGAAAATGTTTGTCCGCGGTCGGATGAATAATACAGTTGAATACGCGGCGACCAGCTCGCAGCATCCCAGGTGAGCACGGAATAATATATTTCAACGGTCGTGCCGTCGTTGGTGGTAATAAGTTGATCCGGGTCGCCCCAGTCGTCATAATAATTCCAGCCGCTTGCCTGGGTAAAATTGACGCCTTCATTGTCGGAGTACCATACTTTTTTCCCGATGACGGTCAGAATGCGTCGCCCGCCGGTTCCATTTGGAATAACCTTTACCTGATTGCTGTTAAAACGCAAGTCGCGGTTGAGTTCCGTCCAGTTGTTTACATCCAGCGAGCGCCGCCAAAGGGTTCCGCCCGCCGAAATCGTGTAAATTTGATTAGATGCGACGTCGTAATCAAGGCCGATGACGCTGCCTGCCTGGTTATTAGAGCCGCGTTCGATCCAGGCCGCTTTTATTTTCCCATTGGCAAAAGAGCCGGAAGGAACCAGTGAGCGTTGTGCATAAGCGCCGCTTTGGTACGCATCCACCATGATTTTGTTGTTGGCTTGTTGCCAGTCGATACCCGGCGCACGGCGGTGTTGCAGGTTTAAAAACTGCGCGCGTTTTTGCAGCATACCGCTTTCGCCTTCTTCTCCTTCAAATGGAAGCGGGTTATGTTTTTTACATTGAATTGCGGTGAAGCAAAGGGTAAATACGATACAAATAATGGCGAAAGGTTTCATATCAGCGTTATGTATTTTTATTATGGGGAAAGATACGCAAGCTGTAGAAAAACAGTTGATACCTATTGGCAAAATCTGATAATTCCGGGGCTTGCTTATCTTCCCCGCATCACGTAATTACAAACCAATCATCAGTTTTTGCGCCTTGTTTTGATCGGTTGATATAAAGTAAACGCCGGGCGTTAGTCCTTCAAGTGAGAGTTTATAGTTTGAATTGCCATCCAGTGCTAGATTTTTTTTATACTTCACCAGGGTTCCGCCTGCGTCATACACCCTTAGCGACCCTATTTCCTGAATGGTTTTGTCAAATGTTAAGTTTACCCAATCGTTGGCAGGATTTGGATACAATTTCCATTCCCCGGAGGATAAAACAGTTGTTGAACTATTCCGCTCCGCCGCCACTGTATTTGATTGGAAATTGCAATTTTGTAGCAGACCGTCTGCTTGTACCCACGCGCTTTGTTGGTTTCCGGGGCAAACATAACGGACTGCTATTGAATAATTTAGTCCGTTTTCAGGGTCTAAATGCAGGGTGTAATTTTTGACATTTCCCACATTTCCAAGCACCGTCCAAAGCGCATCATCACCTTGAATGTAACGAATTTGATAAGAACCGCCATCTGGACCTTGCCATTTCAGGCTAACAAGGCCGCAGGACACGTCTGACAAACTGAGATCATGCGGTTTGACAGGTTTGCCGCCGATTTGTACGTTAAATGCTTGTGTTCGGGTAAATCCATAGCCGTCACTTACCGTAACCGTATAGGTCCCGGTCGTTAACCCTGTCAGGTTTGCGCCCGTTAATCCGTTGGACCAGACATAACTGAACGGCGCGCGGCCGCCACTTGTACTGGCTTGGATTTCACCTGAACCCGGACCGCAATTTGCATTGTAGCTAATCCCGTCAACTTCCATATTATCAAGCGCAAAATCCCAAATACCGCGGCCGTAGGTTCCAAAACGTACAATATTTTGCGCTGCAAGGTACTCAACGGTGTAACAGGTTTGTAAGGGCACATTTTCATCAAGCAAGCTGTACCAGATATTTTCTGCCACATCATACACATAGGGTCCAACGTCGGTAGCCGCATAAATAAACTTTTCATCAGGGGAAGTGGCCAAATATTGTACGAGGGTACTCGGTAGCCCATTAGATATGGCCGTAAAGGTTTGGCCGCCATCGGTTGATTTCCATACAGGCGGATTATTATAGCCGCTTCCGCAAAACCACACTACATTCGGGTCGAGTTTGGAGGGTAAAATATAAGCGCCGTACATGGTATTGCCATCCGGGCCGTTAAAACCTGGTGTTTTTTGCCAAATTCCATTAGGTTCTCTGTGAAAAAACGTACCGTCGGAAGTTGAAACATAATAGCGTCCGTTCAGTGGGTTTACGGCAATGGCAGAAATCCAGTTGCCAGTGATATTGCTGTGGGTAAAAAAGTTAAACGTATCCTGGGTTGCGGTGATGGTATAAGGCGGTGTTTCTTGGGCGGTAAGTTCGACGAGGTATGAACCTGGTCCTCCGCTAATGTTTCCACCGCCGACCAGTATTTTGTTAGCAGACGGATTGAAGGCATTTTCGGCGGTCGGCACCAGCCAATTTGGCTTGTTGGCGCCAGAGAGGCTCCAACCCGAATTGGAGCCGCCATCAACCGACTTTGGGTCATGGTGATAAGTAAATGCTCCGTAGACATATTGTTTCCAAAAATGTTTTCCGTTGCCGGAAAATACCATGTGCCCAAAATCACCGCTTGCTATTTGGGTGAAATCAAGAAGCGAAGGACCGGCAGCCGCATTTGTTGCCCGCTGATAACCCTGGTCCTGAGAACCTGCATAAATATAATTCGGGTCGGTTGGGTCGGTATGTATATCGTAATACTGGCTCACATTTAGCCCACTCATGCCAATATTCTGGACCGTTTGTAAAAAATCATACGAAACTGACATACCCCCGTGGTTGCTAATCAACGCAAATTCCTGGTTATTACTACGGCGGAAAAACTTGATGCTCATGATGTCTGCATGTAATTTGTTGGCAATGTTTCCGTAATAATCAAGATAGGAATTTAGGATTTCCCAACTTGTGCCGCCATTGTAAGACTTATAAGCAATGACTTCTCCAAAAAAGAGTTTGTTTGGGTCGGAAATGGACACCTCCAATCCTGCATTCCAGGCGGTATTTGCCAAAGGTCCGCGGGCTTCCCAGGTATTACCATTATCGGTAGACCTGTATAGGAAGTCATTGTTGCTCATGACATAAAAGGTAATTGCGCCATTGGGGGCCCTGTAACCGCGTAACATAGATGACACGTCGGTTGGGATTATGTTGTTTGTTGACAATAGATTGATGTTTGCGCCTTCCAGTTTATATAATTTACTACTTTGAATCATTAAATAACAATCGCCGGTATTATACGGATGCCACATGGAAACTTGTTCGTGGTTTATGTTGGGAAAAGTCGAAATCAGGGAAAATGTTTGACCTCGGTCGGCAGAATAATAGACACGGGCATTTGGCGTAATGCCCGAATAAACGACTATGGTGCAATAAACTTCTACGGTAGTCCCTGTATTGGTAACTACGATTTCATCCACAGCAGAAACATTGTTTGCATTTACAATTATGCCTGGCGACTGGGCAAAAGTAGCGCCCTCGTCATCAGAATACCAGATATTGGTGTTGATAACGGTGAGCAGACGCCGTCCGCCATTTGCCAGCGGCACAACTTTAATATGTGGGCCACTAAAGCGTAACTTGCGATTGAGTTCTGTCCAGTTGTTTACATCAAGCGAACGCCGCCAAAGGGTTCCGCCTGCCGAGATCGAATAAATATTGTTGGAAACAGGATCGTAATCAATCCCGATCATACTGCCTGCCTGATTATTGGAGCCGCGCTCAAACCACGATGCCTTTATTTTACCACCGGCAAAAACACCCGCCGGCAAGGATGAACGTTGGGCATTCATGCCGCTCAGGTAATTATCCACCATAATTTGATCATTTGCCGCACGCCAGTCATTGCCGGGTGCGCCTCGGTGCTGAAGATTGAGAAAACGTTCGCGTTCATTTAAATGACCGGATTCATCCGTTTCTCCTTCGGTCGGCGCCGGCATTGGTTTTTCGTGGTTTTGTGCCCAAAAACCAAGCGCGATTAAAATGCAGATGGGTAGTAAAACTTTAATATTCATATTTGTAATAGTTTAAATTAAAAAATCAGGATTTAATTTTACAACCTGAAAATCTGTTTCGATCCTGATGCAAAACCTTCATGTGCCAAGCAACTGGATTTGAATTGTCAAGATAATTTGAACAAAACCAATTGCGACGGAGTATAGATACATTTTTGCCTCAATGTGTATATTCCAAAGGTCCGCAATTTGAATAAAAAACGAACGATTTCTGCTTGTAAAAGCAGATAAATCCGACCTTCGCGTATAAAAAAACATCCGTGCCGGCAACGATACCCGAAACATCCGATCTCAAAATCACCGTCATCTCTGCCGGCGCCGGCAGCGGTAAGACCTACACGCTTACCGGAAAAATGACAGAGCTGCTCAAAAGCGGTATCCGGGCTGGCGGCATTGTAGCCACCACGTTTACCCAAAAAGCCGCTGCCGAACTTCAGGAGCGCGTGCGTGTGCGCCTGCTCGAAGCCGGTATGTCGGAAGCGGCCAACGAATTGGGCAGCGCCTTAATCGGCACGGTACACAGCATCGGCACGCGGATGTTGCAGCGTTTTGCCTTTGAAGCGGGTGTGTCGCCGCTGGTTGAAATCATCGCCGAGTCGGACGGTCAACGATTGTTCAATGAGTCCCTGTCGCAAGTGCTGACGGAGCAACGCATTGAAACCATGAACCGCCTGGCGGATCGCTTAGGTTTGAGTAAAAAAGGCTATGGCGAGCCTTACGATTGGCGTCGTGTAATTCGAGATTTGACGGACGTCGCCAGGGCCAATAACTTCTCGCGCAAGGTGCTGGAGACCAGCAAAATACGTTCTTGGGAATCATTTGAAAAAATGCTGCCGCCCGCTCAAAAAACGGATGCCGTTACCTGGGATAATCGGCTGCTGCAACATTTAGATCAAACCGCAGAAGCCCTTGACGCCAATGAATCCGATTCCACCAAACTCACCCGCGACGCCGCAGAAACCCTGCGCGGGATGCAAAACCAACTCAAGTGGCGCGGCGAATTGTACTGGCACGAATGGGTGAAAATCGCCAAAACCAACGTGGGCGCCAAGAGCCGCGACCTGTTTCAGCCGCTCAAGGATTTTGTGCTTTCGCATGATGAACACACGCGCTACCGGGAAGATATTCAAGGGTTTATATATTTAGTGTTCGACATCGCGATGGATGCTTTGGGCGAATACGAGCAGTACAAGCAGAAGCGCGGCTTGATTGATTACACCGACATGGAAACCTACGTCAGTCGTTTGCTGCGCATGCCCGAAGTGGAAGAAACCCTGCGCGGTGAAATTGATTTGCTGCTGGTTGACGAGTTTCAGGATACCTCGCCGATCCAATTAGATATTTTTTTACAACTGAGTCGGATTGCCAAGCACTCGATTTGGGTGGGCGATCCCAAGCAAAGTATTTACGGATTTCGGGGCGCAGAACCCAAGTTGATGCAGGCCATTATTGACGCGACCGGCGGGATTCGGAATGAAAATATCCTTAAACAATCGTGGCGCAGCCGACAGGATATTGTACATGCAGTGAACGCGATTTTTACCAAGGCTTTTCCTGAATTACCGGAGGCCCAAATTGCGCTTGAGCCGGTTTTTAGTACTGAAAAAGAACGCGCACTGGATAGTTCCCAAGGAGCGTATTTACCCGGCGACCGACACGAACATGCCATCGTTCATTGGCATTTTAAAAGTGAATTGGACGAGCGCAAAATACCCGGTTCGCCTTGGACGGAAAATTGTATTGCGCAGCAAATCAAGGTGTTAATAGAACGGGAAACACCGGTTTTTAACAAGAAAAGAGATCAAAAACGGCCGGTGCGCCCCGGTGACATCGCTGTTTTATGTCGAAATAATAAAGGTTGCCAGGATATTGCCGAAGCCTTGCACCGCGCCGGACTAAAGGCCGCAATTTCCCGTGGCGGACTGCTGGAAACGCCGGAAGCCAAACTCGTGTTGGCCTGTATGCAGTACCTGCTCACCGCTTCCGACGGCCTGAGCGCAACGGAAATTGTGCTGCTCACCGGCGGTCAAAACCTGGAACAAATTGTCGAAAACCGTCTTGAATGGCTGCACGCCCTACAAGTCAACCGGGAAGCCCAACAAGCTGCGCAATTAGACGATGAAACTGGAGAAATCGTGGCTGAAGTACGTCCTTATTACGGCATTGCGGCCGGCTCCTGGATGCGCGATGATCCCTATATCGAAAAACTCAACGAACTGCGGCCATATACCGCCGATTTGAGCGCTTCGGAAATCCTAAATGTGGTGCTGGATGAACTCGATTTGCGCCGGGTGGCCGTCGGGTTGGGAAATCCTGCTCAGCGCCTCGACAATATCGACCGGCTGCGGCACTATGCGCTGGAATACGAATCGGCCAGCAACCGCTTGCACTCGGCGGCTTCGCTGGGTGGTTTCCTGCTCTGGCTGCGGCGCCTTGCCGATAACGGTCTGGATGCCCAAGGCTCTGGCGAAAACCCGGATGCCGTGAAGGTGCTGACCTACCATCGAAGCAAAGGACTTGAATATCCGGTTACGATTTGCCATAATTTGGATCAACCGTTGAAGGAACAAATTTGGGGCATCAATTTAGTTTCCGAATTGGAAACGCCTGATTTACAGAACATTCTGGGCAACCGCTGGATTCGTTTTTGGGTAAATCCCTACGCCGATCAGTTCAAAGGCACCCGCTTAGAAGAGACCTTAATGCAAAGCGATGCCTGGATCAAAGCCTCCGCAGGCGCGCGCGCGGAAGAGGCGCGTTTGCTTTACGTGGGCCTCACCCGCGCACGCGACTACTTGATTTTTCCCACCACCGCCCGTCCGACCAAATGGCTGAACCGGGTATTCAACCACGGCGACGAAAGCATCCCGACGCTCGACCCAAATGCGGATGAAACGCCGTTTTATTACAAGGGAGAAGTCATTTATTGCAACCTCGAAACAGTTTACGCGCCCAAGGATTTTCCCGAAGCGCTGCCCGATTTAACGCCGATTGATTTCCATCCCGCGCGCAAGGGCCGCTATCCGATTCCAAGGCAATCGCTTTGGATTGATGCGCAACAGGAACTTACGCCGGGTTTTCAGGCGCGCCTGGGCGAGCCGATTGCGTTCGGCAACTGGTTAGAATTTAAGGGAGAATATGTGCCGGAAATCGGAAAATGTGCGCAATCGGCCCTGATGGGAACGCGCAGCGGGATGTCGACGCCGGAACAACTTGAAATGGCGCGTCGGCAAATTATGATCCGCCAAATACAGGATGTGTTGCCGCCGGAATTGTTGGTTCGGCAAATGGAACATTTCCAACGCTTTGTGCAACAACAGTTTATGCCCAGCGCCGTGTGGTCTAAATATCCACTGGAAATCAAAGAAGGACAGCGACAACTGAAATTAGAAGCCGATTTATTTTTGGAAAACCCGGAATTCGTCGCAGTCATCCTGTTTGCCGATTTTGCTGAAGGCATGAAAAAATGGAATAAGCTGGCGCAACAATTATCGATCCCTTTGGCCTGGCATCATCGTGCATTGCGCAAGATTTTTCCTGGGCGGGCGGTACAAACGTGGGTGGTGTTTCCGGTGGAAGGGCAGGCGGTGGCGGTTGAATAACGAATATCGAACAGATGAATATCGAATGTCGAAGTGGGGCTTCGGGCCGGGCTTTTTCGGACGGCGGAATTTATTCCGCCTAAAGAGTATAAGTTATTGTTTTACAATTGATTATGATCTTTTTTTTAGGCGGAATAAATTCCGCCGTCCAAGGGCGTTGTCCTAAAATAATCACAGGTGCCGGACGCAGCGCCCCCGTTCGATATTCGATATTCCCCTGTTCAATATTTCCATATTCAATTAAAAAGGGCTTCGATCTTAGCCATCTAAAATAGCCAAGCCCGAAGCCCCCTTCGACATTCGATATTCGTCTGTTCGATATTCCCTATTCCCTAGCTTGCGCGCAGGTGCTTGATGGAGTAGTAGCAAATTGTACCGAAACCAAAGGACAACATGCTGTGGAACAACACAAACGCCGTGTTTTCCGTAATCAAACCAAAGATAGCGGTGGTAGCAAATACCAGCGACATGCAGCCTTCTGCAATCGTCACCCAGGAAATTTTGCTGGCCACATAACTGGCGCTTTTGAATGATTTTTGCTGGCCGTTGATCCCGAATTTCGGCGTGCGCACGAAAGACGATGCTTTGCCGCGGTATCCTTCAATAACTGCGATCGAGTTGTACAAAGACAAGCCCATTGAGATTGGCATAAAGGTGATAAACAGGCCGAAAAACTTGAGTTTTTCCCATATCGTTGCCGGTGTATCGCGGTGTAAGGCAGCCGTGATGTTTGCGGTGTACGAGATCAGGACCACCGAGAACAGGCCCAGTACCGAGAACGACAGGAAGTGCGTGGAAATACCCAGTTCGCTGAACGCAAATGCGAGCGGAATGCTGCTGATGGCTGCGATAAACACCCACAAGAACACACCGTAAGCCAGCAATTGGCTGGTAGCGTGCAGTTTCTGAATCATGTTCAGTTTGTTGCCGCTTTCTTTCCAGATCAGGTGCAGGAGTTTTTTTGCGTTTTGCGCACCGCCTTTGTTCCAACGGAATTGCTGACCCTTCAAGCCGTTCATTTCAACCGGAAGTTCGGCCGGGCTTTCGAGTTTCTCTAAGTATTGGATTTTGTAGCCGAGGATTTGCGCGCGGAAGCTCAGGTCGAGGTCTTCCGTGAGGGTATCGCTCTGCCAGCCGCCGGCTTCGTTGATTACTTTTTTACGCCACAAACCGGCGGTGCCGTTGAACTGGAGCAGCAAGTTACCGTAAGAGCGGCCTGCTTGTTCTACCGTAAAGTGTACGTTCAGTTGAAGGGCCTGCATTTTGGTCAGCAAGCTGTAGTCGGCATTGATGTGGTCCCAACGCGTTTGAACGATGCCTACTTTTTCATCTTCAAAATAAGGCATGGTGGTGCGCAGGAAGTCCGTACGCGGCGTGAAGTCGGCGTCAAAAATGGCAATGTATTCACCTTTTGCCTGCGGCATTGCTTCTTGAAGCGCGCCTGCTTTATATCCCTGGCGGTTTACGCGGTGGATGTGTTCGATGTTGAACCCTTTGGCTTTCAATTCAGCCACTTTAGCGGACACGATTTCAACCGTTTCGTCGGTAGAATCGTCGAGCACGTGGATTTCAAATCTTGATTTCGGGTATTCCTGCATCGAAACGTAGTCAATGATGCGTTCAGCAACATACATTTCATTGTACATTGGAAGTTGTACCGTCACAAAGGGTACGTTTTCGTCGTCGGCATCGTATTGGCGATACTGGATTTTCGGGTTTTCGCGGTGAAACCGCTTGTACAGGTACAACAAATGGAATTGCAGGAGGCAGTAAATGGTCACTGCGCTCATGGCGAGGAAGTAAATAAGCAGCATCAGATAGCCGAAATCTACAAAGCCCTGATACTCTAATGCTTGGAAAAGCGAATGAAGACCGTACATATTTGAATTAAGTTGAGAGTGCGAATGAATGATACTTCAGCGATGCCGGCCGGGTATCCGACTTACATCAATTTAAAAATCGTGGTGATGATTTTCCAACCAGCGAGGATCGATCCCTTTATCGTGCCCGACACTTTGCTTTTCCCGCCCGCGCGTTTGCGGTAACGAACGGCTACTTCCGCACAGCGCAATTTTTGTTTGGCGGCTTTTACCTGCATCTCTACCGTCCAGCCAAAGTTCCGATCCTGCATGTCCAATGCCTGGAGTTTGTCCCAGCGAATGGCCCTGAAAGGCCCCAGGTCGCTGAAATGGTATCCGTATAGCCAACGAATGAGCAAGGGCGCTAACCAGTTTCCCAATCGTTGCGGCATGGTCATGGCGCCGGGTTCAAGTCCTCCTTTCCGTCGTGAACCAATCACCATATCTTTTTCATCTGTCAAAATTGGAGCAACCACGTTTGGAAGCTCTTCCGGATAATCCGAATAATCGCCGTCGAGAAACACCACAATTTCCGGCTGTTCGGACGGCGACAGGCTTTTCAGGTAACGCATTCCGGCCAAACAGGCATTCCCATATCCGCGTTCCGGCTGGCTTATCACGATGGCTCCGGCTGCTTTTGCTACTGCGGCGGTGCCATCGTTGGAACCATTATCACAAACCACCACTTGCCGAACCCATTCTTTGGGTATGCCAGATAACACAAAGGGCAAGGCTTTTTCTTCGTTAAACGCCGGGATCAACACATCAATCCTGGGTTTCCGGCTTAGGTCAAAGGTCATTTTATTTGCAAAATCTTGATTTTCAATCAATTGAAACAATCAATAAACAATGAATAAGACATCCTTTGGCCTATTTTTCAACTTCAAGCTGTTCAGAACTCAAATGCCGATGCAAAATTAACGATTTCGTTAAGAAAAAGTTAAAAATGAAGCATTAATCCGGTGTTAAAGTTTTGTAAACATATATGCCGCCTTCTGGAATAAATGCCCCTCATTCATAAGGGATGCAAAATTATATTTTTTTACACAAAAAATATGCGCCCTTTTTCCGAATGATAATCTTTTAATGGCTGGATATGTACACATATAAATGTGTGTGTAGGTGAAGCGGAGCATGTTAACGTTTAAACGATTCTGTTACGCGAGATCTTAATCTGCTGCCGCGCTTGTCTGCACTTCGTTACGACATGACAAGCATTGGCTTGATTTTTTCAAGTGAGGATGGAAATGATGACCCCAAAAACAAAAATGGGAATCCTGAAATGCGCTTAAATATTAGGTCTGAAAGAAATCGCAATTATTCATCGGGCAACCCTACTTTTGTGCTTTGCACCAATAGGCTTGTTGCGGTTTCACGTTCCGTTGCAACAAGTTTTTACCAAGATTAAAGGGATTTGAAGATTTTCAGGATGGATTAAATTGATTTTCAATAGATTAACAAACCTCCATTTTCAGAACCACTTTGCGTTTGCTACAACATCAAATACATGAAATTCAGATCCTTTTTTGCGCCATTTGCCGTTTTTATTTCCCTGGGGGTAATTTTCCTCGTCGCCGCTTGCAGCAAGGAACAATTCACGACCAGCACTTCCGACAAACTGGCGTTTAGCACGGATACCTTGCGTATTGACACCGTATTTACCCAAATCGGATCGGCTACCCGGATTCTGAAAGTATATAATAGGCACAAAAAAAGCATCCGAATTTCAAAGATTTACCTTGCAAACGGGGCTTCATCTCGGTTCCACATCAATGTAGACGGCATTTCCGGCCCTTCTCACACCGATCTTGAAATCGCGCCGAACGATAGTTTGTACATTTTTGCCGAAGTGACCATCAATCCGAACCAGTCGGCAAGCGCCAGTCCTTTTGTCATCAATGAAGATTTGGTGTTTGAAACCAATGGCAACACCCAAAAAGTAGTGTTGGAAGCCTGGGGGCAAAATGCGGTGTACCTGCCATCCCGTTTCGGCGCGGGCGGCGTAACGGGCATTGGTTGCAGCGGCGGCGAATGGATCTGGAACGACAAGCGCCCTTATGTGATTTACGGCATTTTAGTGATAGACTCCTGCACGGTGCGCATTCCCGCAGGCACGCGCATCTATGTGCATGGGGGATTAGCCAAGGCAACCGATCCGACGACCGGCGATAAATACCGCTACAATGACGGATTCATTGCGTTTGTCGGCGCCGGTAAATTAATTGTTGAAGGCACGCTTGAAAAACCGGTCATTTTTGAAGACGATCGTCTGGAGCCGGAGTTTGACAAGGAAGCCGGACAATGGACCGGTATCTGGTTACAAGCAGGCACCACCGGGCACCGCATCGACCATTGCATTATTCGGAATTCGATCATTGGCGTGCGGGTTGATTCGGCGGCGGATTTGAACATTCGAAATTCGCAGATTTATAACACGGCAGGAAGCGCATTGATTGGGATACATGCCAAAATTGATGCAGAAAACTGTCTTTTTTACAAAAATACCGGCTTTTCTATTCAGATTGAATACGGCGGCGACTATAATTTTAACTATTGCACGGCCGCCAATTACAAAAGCGAAGTGGAAGCATTACGCCTTGGCGATGCCTTGTGTTTGGATGACGCCTGCGAAAATTATCGAGCGAATAAGTTGACGGCCCGTTTTAAAAACTGCATTTTTTACGGCAGCCAAGCCGATCAAATCACCCTGTTTGAACGAACCGGTGATGCACAACAGTTGGATTACAAATTGGAAAACTGCATTGTACGGGTGAAAGACCTCACCAAAGCCGGCGCTTATCCGGATTTTTTTGACCATTGCACCCCTTGTCTGAATGCAGGCACTTCAGACTATATATTTGTAGATCCAAATGAAGATAAATATCACTTGGATACCCTTCGTTCCATTGCAAATAAGTACGCCGTGCCGGTGCCAGGCATTGATCGCGATTTGGACGGGAAAGTGAGGGATGCGGTGACTCCGGATGCGGGATGTTTTGAACTGGAATTTTAGTAACTTACTAAAAATCAATAATAAACATTTCGCTTGTTTCCTTGATAGGATATTTGCCGATGGAAATGTAATCTTTGCCGGAAGAAAGTCCCAATTGACGGGCTAAGGGTTCAGGCATTTCGTAAGGTTCTATGACGGAAAAGAACTTCCGGTTAAAGCAGTCCCGGATTTGTTTTGGACTTAAAGCAGCTTTTGAGAAAGTCATGCGTAAATGCCCTTTTTCAGAAACGCCGATTTGCGCGCTGATGCTTTTGGGCATACAAGGATGTGAAGAACTATTGTTCATAGGAAACCGAGTGCGGTGAAAGATTAGAGATTAAATACCTGCTGAGGCGTAAGGATTAAAGAGAAGATGCTGTAACGTCAAAAAAATGATTGAATTGACGATAAGCCAGTGCAAAGAAAGACTAAAAATTGATATTATTTAAAAAAAAGCCCATGCGTTTTTTATGCGGACGCTTAAAGTCGATATATTTTACAGGGTTAAACCTATTTTTGCACTTGAAATAATTTGATCCAACAAAAAACAAACATGGTTTTTGAACCTGCGCACTATGGAAAATGTAAAAAAACGGTATAAAGTTGCGATTATTGACGACGACGCCGAGTTACTGGAGCAATTAACCGTTTTTATTAACCGGCAAACTGATATGGAATGCCTTGTTTCAGCGGGCAGTTTGTATGATTTTTTTCGGCAATATGATGCTGTTGCACCGGCTGACGTGGTGCTGCTGGATTATTTTTTGGACGAAGAGGCGAGCATTGAGTCAGTAAAATCGATTCGTAATATTAGCCCCTTGGTCAAAATTATCATCATCACCGGGCGTGGGGATGCTGATTTGGCGCTTGATGCCATACGGGTGCATATTGACGGTTACTACCTGAAAGGTTCTGTAAGTCCTAATCTGGCTGAAATCATTCGGCAAACCATGACGGGGGGCGCTTATTTGGCGCCACATGCAGCGCGGGCGGTGCTCGACGGCTTTATGGAGGCGGTACAGGTGCAAGTAAGCAGCAAAGCGGATCAGATAAGGGCGCGCCTGCCTTGGAATGCGCCGAATCGGGCGATCATGGTTATTGAAGGCTTATTAGATGGGTTGAGCTATCAGGAGATTGCAGACAAAATTGGTTTGTCTATAGATGGCGTTCGGTATTATACGCGTCAGATTTACAAGGAGTTAGGTATAACAAAGCGGGTGCAGTTAATTCATTGGTTCGATAAACCGGCCTGATTGGCTTGTTGATTGGGGGGCGTACAAGGCAGGCTTATGATAAAACTTGTTCCTGATTCCGGCAAGGATTCAACCGCAACAGTACCGCCAATTAGTTCAACATATTGTTTAACAAAATATAAGCCCAAGCCCAACGAGGTACGTTGTGTTCCTGATTTCTGTTTTGCTTTGAAATACTTTTGAAATATCAAATCCTGATCTTCCGGTAAAATTCCGGGGCCTTCATCTTTTACAAAGATCTGCACCCGGTCAGGCGCTTCATTGGCTAATTTAAGGGCAACCGTTTGTAGTGGGTTCGAAAAACGAATGGCATTGGAAAGCAAATTGCCAATCACCCGTCGCAGCAGGAAAGGATCGCACTGTACCAGATACGTTGTTGTAGTGGAAACGGAAAAATCAATGTTAACATGCTTCAAAGCGGCATGATCGCTAAACTCCTCAAGCACACTTTGAATAATCGAACCAATTTCGACTGTTTCAGATTTGCCGCTTCGAATGTCCTCATCTACGTTTTCAACTTGTATTATTTTTCGAATCATTTGGTCGATATGCGTATGCGCGCGTTCGAAGCGTTCAAAATAGGACGCATTTTCACCTTTATAGTCTTCCCGAAGATTTTGCACCAGCAGTTGAATGGTTGCTAAAGGGGAGCGCAAATCGTGGGCAAGTAAACCGACCAGAAAGCGGTTTTCCTGCACAATTTGCTCCAGTTTTTTATTGTTTAGCTGCAAGGCCATATTCAATTGCTCCATTTCCTGTGTTTGCCCTGCAATAATTTTATTTTTATACTGAAGCCGCCAATAATACAACCCGGCTAAAAGCAAGAAAAGTACAAGCAAAAATATTGCCCAGCGGTAATAAAAAGCGTTGAGCCTGACCAACTGGTTTTCTTTTCGAAGCGATTCATTCTCTTTCTGGCTGATGGTGAGTTGATACAATGATTCCAACTCACTTACTTTCACTCCTTGCTCAAGGCTGTTTCGTTTTTTAAAAAAAACCTGATACTGTTCCAGGTGATACATGGCGCTGTCATAACGCCCGATCCCTTTATATAACTCCGACAAAGATAGATGTGCTTCTTCCGGATTTGAGCCTTGAAGAATGTTTGCTTGCTGAAGCATTAAAGTGAGGTAATACTTAGCAGTATTCCATTGTTTTTGAGCAAGGTAAATATCTCCAAATTCTGAATAAGCATTAAATAAAATAGAACTGTTGTTCTTTTCAAGACCTATTTTCAAGCCCTTGTTGATGTAACTAATTGCCCTTTCATATTCTTTTTTTTTCTTGTAAAGTGATCCGATGGAAATATTTGTCATGCCTGCTCCATTCCAATCAGCCAACTGCCTATAATATTCCAGCGCCAGTTGTAATACCTGTATTGAAGAATCAAGTTTATTTTGATCCCGGTAAACTAATCCTAAAGAGCGGTAAACATTTGCCAAATTGATGGTGTCTTTTACCGCTTTAAATATTTCAATCGCCTTAAATTCGTATTCTGTTGCAAGCGGGTAATCTTTTTGAATCAGGTGGACGCCGCCGATGTTGATAAATATTTTTGCTTTTATACTCTGCCACATCGGCTCAGGGTGGGATTCAGCCATGTTAAGCGCCGTTTGAAAGGCTGCCAGAGCCTTATCCAGGTTGTTAACATCCCTGGCGTAACTCACGCCAAGCATCATCTGCCCCCGCATGTACATGAGATCCAAATGATTCATTTCGGCTACGCGAATAAGTTCTTTGCCGTAATACTGTAATTGAAGGTTTGAGCCGTTTACCGCCAATAGCCCAATTTGGTACAAATATTCTGCTTTAATGGAATCATCCTTGGGATAAGAGTTAACCAAGTTTATGAAACTATCTATTTTTTGCCCATAAGCAGTGAATGAACAAAACAGGCACGACAGCCACAAAAAAATGATGGTAATGAATACATGAGTCGCCTTTTGAGGCGTAATTTTTTTATTCGGCATGATCGCAAAACGGGAAACAATCGTGTAACCTTTCCGGCTACGCGATTGTTTGGCAAATTTAAGCAATTCCCGTTTTTATAATTATTTATCTTGTATCATTAACATCCCTGATTTGATATTGCCGGAGTTGTCTTCCTCTATGTCAAAAAAATACGAACCTTGTTGAAGATTGCCGCGCTCCAGGATGTATTCATCTCCATCGAAATGTTTAACGGACATTTCCCGGCCTTCGGGCGAATAAATGCGCAACGTTTTGGGCCGACCGGGTTTCCCGGCCTTTATATAGG
This sequence comes from Bacteroidota bacterium, assembly GCA_037130425.1. Lineage (GTDB taxonomy): Bacteria > Bacteroidota > Bacteroidia > Chitinophagales > Saprospiraceae > M3007. The sequence goes on along the minus strand of JBAXTB010000002.1, from coordinate 11,971 downwards.
TTTGCGTTACAAAGGGATTTGGGAATAGAACAAACGTTTCTTCGGCAAGATCTTTTACCGCACTGGTTTTAAAATTTACTTTTGAAAGAAAAATATCGCCATAATCGCCTTGTGGAACATCAACCAAATTGCCGCACAATACAAAATCACCCGTGGCGGTTTGCGTGAGCGCACGCGTGCGACATGCGCGGCTGAGTTCTGCCGTTTGGCTATTCACGATCTTTAAGTCGGGATCAAGCTCTGCTACAAAAGGTTGACAATAGGCAGCGCCTCGTTTTTGCAACATGCCTGCAACGACCAGATTCCCATTCGACAAAGCGGTTGCAGCATATAAATAGCCTTTTCCAAGTTCGGCCAGTTCAGTTGCGGCAGCCATCATATTCACTTGTGCATCAAGTCGATAGGCCGACATGTGTACAAATTGATCTGCCTCATCTGCCGTTCCGCCTACGATGAAGCAGCCGCCATCGGCATTTGGCTGGATGGAATAAACACGCTCGTCCAAGGCGTTTGGCCATTGTTTACGCCATAGGATGGTTCCATCGAACGTACATTTTACGACAAGCATTTGGTCTTTTTTTTCCTGAGCGGGATCGTAGGTGAAACCGGCCAGCAGCAGGTTCCCATCGGCAGCAATGGCCATGGTAGCGCCAATATCAGGCATTGCGGTTTCTAAGCCTTTTTGCATGATTTTTAATCCATTTGCGCTGATTCGCCCTAATAAAATCCGAAAAGAATGGGTCGTTTCATCTTCTGTTTTGCCTACTGTAACAAAAGAGCCGTCGGGCATTTCAATGCTTTGGCTTGCCACATCATCCCAGGAAGTGCCTAAAAAACTGCGCCATAGTTCGTGGCCGTCGGCATCCGTTTTTACAAAATAAGCATCGCAATCGGCGCCGTAGCTAAATGCAGTATGGCCCGTAATGAGGTATCCGCCATCGGCACAAGGTAGCACGTGGTTTCCGCCGTCTTCGGCTGTGCGCCCGTAGTATTGCGTCCACAGCACGGCGCCGGCGGCATTTACTTTGGTCAGGTACATATCGCCCATGCTGTCGGCGGCGCTTTTGCACAATCCGGTAAAAAGCAGGTTGCCGTCATTACACGTCACAATACTGCGGGCGTCGTCATAGCGCGCGCCGCCGTAGGTACGGTTAAATTTGAGGGATTGGGCCGTTAGAAATAGGGGAAAAAGGCAGAAAAGGAAGGATAGGTTTTTCATAACAGGAAAGATTGATTTAGAGAACGTTATGTATTTTAAACGCTCAAAATCATCTAATTGCTGCTTGAAAATTATGCTAATTCCCGACAGTTACCTCACTAAAGCGCTTTTCTCCAAAAAGCAAGCGGTTTGGGGCTTTCTACTATTTCATTATGATCTTTCCAGGAAATAAAGCACTGCGTGTTTTCCATTTTATCAAAACCGCGTTTGCGCCAAAAAGCATCCAGTGGCACATAATCGGCCGGGCGCAGCGGGTGATCGAGCGGGCGAACGACGCCGCAAAAAACGGCTGATGTGTAACCGTGGGTGCGCGCCCAGTTTTCCCGTTCCTGAAAAAATGCCAAACCGATTCCCTGCCCGCGGTATTCAGGCAGTAAAACCGACTCACTGAAATAAAAAATCTGTTTCAAATCCTCCCCACGCTCCTGAAAAGGCTTTCGAATATTGGGCGTTTCGCGCAATAAGGGAAGTCCCGTTGACGCGCCGACGACCCGATCGCCGTCTTTGGCCAATACCAATACGCTATGTTTTGCTTTTAAAAAAGTGCGAATGTACTTGCGCTCGTATTCCATGTTGCCTTCATACAAATAAGGCCATTCGGCAAATACTGCAATGCGCAATTTTGCCAGATCATCGCCGTACATCCGCGCTGTCGGACCGGAACAAGTTTCGATTGTTACAGCCATTTTGGACCAGGATTATATGGATTTTAAGATTTTTAGGATTGATTAAGTTGATTTTCAAAGGATTATAAGGTTTTCATGTTTATAATCACTTTGGGCATAATTCTTTGTAACTACTTCGCATACTCAAAAAATCCCGAAGGGATTATATGTTTATAGATCTGACCGGGTAAAATGTCCCAATCCTGAAAGGATTGTATGAAAAAACGCTATAAAACATATAAAATCCCTTCGGGATTTTTTTGGTGGTCAGTCGTTACAAATCTCTAAATTATTGCGTTGCAATTTGCGCATTGATGCGGCCCCAACCGAAACTGCCGTTGCGATTTGGGTAATAATTGGCGCTGGTTTTCAAGCGGTTAAACACCTGTGTACGCGTCCAACTTGGGTATTTTGCCCAAACCAAGGCCGCAATTCCCGCCGTGCTTGCCGTAGACACCGAGGAGCCGCCCACCATGGAGGGATCATCACCGCTATCAGCCAACGAAATTGGGTTGTGACCGTCCGAAGTGCGTTCCATCACAAGCACAAAATCAACTTTGCTGCCGGTATGGCAATCAGAGCATGCGCTGCTCAGGTTGGTTTTCATGCCGGTCACAGCGATCGCTTCCGGGCGGCTGGCTGGGAAAATAACGCCTACAAACCAGGCTGACCACCAAAAGGAAGTGCCGGCTGCGCAAAAAATCATTTTGTTTTGGTTGTATGCATACACCAGCGCATCTGTGATTTGAGAAGCGGAAGTCAGTCGGCCCATGCTCATGCTGATGATTTTCACGCTGCTATTCCCGCCAGCCTGCGTGAACGCATTGGCTACACCGACTACCTCGCGGCTTTCGTCGAGGTACACATCGGCGGCAGCGCGGAAGGTCATCAGGTTGCAATTATAGGCGATACCAACCGAGGCGCCGTCTGTTCCGCGCGGGCCTGCGCAAGCGCCCTCCATCGAGGTGCCGTGACCGCATTCGTCATTCGGCGTTTCTGGTGGGCCGCCCGGCGCCTGGGGCAGGGTAACATATTTCTGAATGGTACGGCCGCTTGATTGGCCCTGGTTGAAGGCATCGCCGAGGTTTTCCTGTGCATCGCTACAGCCGGTATCAATGATGGCCACTTTTACGCCAGCGCCGGTGCTGTTACTCCATGCCGGGGTAATGTTGTGGTAGGCATGGTTCCAGGATTTTTTACAAGCCGGTGTGATCGTTGTATAGTCAATCCCTTCTGCCAGGCCGGGTTCGGCGGAATTACCGTCGCAACCAGAGCCGCCGCCCGTGCGTTCTCTCGCATTGGTGGTCATATAAGGCTCATAACCAATCGGTTCGGCATAGCGCACCATGCCGGAACGGCGCAGCGCTGCGATGGTTGCAGGGTTATGTACATATACGTCAAAAACAGGCAAAACGCCATTTTCTGGAAACGCCGTCAGTTGGGCTTCCGTGAGAGACGGATTTAACGCGCGTTCCGATTGAAGCACGATCTGCATCACCGCATCGTGCGCTGTTTTCCATGTACTTGATTGAATATCAATCTGGTGTAATTGACTTTCTACGTCTTTTACGTCGGTCGGTTTGTAGCCGACCGAAAGTACAAAGTCCGAATTAGAGAGCGCCGTCCAGACCTGCTCGTCGGTGGCCCAGGCCCATAGGAACTGGCCTTCGGCGGTGAGTTTGGCGCGGATAAATTCGTCTAATTGCGTGGGATCAGGCGCGCCTGCGCTGGACGGATTGAAGGTGGTAGCGTCCTGTTTGCGGCAGCTGTTTACGGTAAGGAGAATGCCGGCGAAGGCAAGTAAAATTGTTCTTTTCATGTGATAAGGATTTTTGAATATCGAACAGAAGAATATCGAATATCGAATATCGAATATCGAATATCGAACGGGGGCGTTGCGCTTAATTATCCGAAAAAGCCAAACGCAGGGCCTCAGTTCGATATTCGATATTCTTCTGTTCGATATTCGATATTTATTTATCGTTGGCCATTACGGTAGCGTCAATGCCTTTGGCTTCTAATTTATCGGCAACTTTGATGGCTTCTGCTTTGTCGTTGGTGCGGTACACGATTACGACGGCGAATTTTCCGTTGTTGGTTTTGCCGATCTCAGCATTTGGATAGCCTGCTTTAATCACTTCTTCAAGGCGGTGGCGGGCGCCATCCATTTTGGTAAAGGATCCCGCCTGCACACGGAATTTAGCGCCTTTTTTAGACGCAGTAACGCCTTTTGTTGGCGCTTTGGGGGCTGATGTGCTTGATTTGGCAGGTGCTTTGGAGGCAGTCAGGCTTTTGGCCGCTGGTGTTGTTTTGTTTGCCGGTGTTGCTGTTTTGGCTGCGGCTGTGTTTTTTGAGGCAGGTGCTGTGGATTGGGCCGGCGTTTTATCCTGCTCGTCTTCGATGCCGGAATTGGTGGCGGTTGAGGTTTTATCGGTCGTTGTACTTACTGTTGTCGGTTCTGTTTTATCGGAATAAGTACTGCCGGATGCAGCGGTCGAATCAGCGGATGAATAGCCCATGTCATGCAGCGCTTTTTGCAATTCTGCTTCCTGCTTTTCCTTTTCTAACTGTTTATCTTTTTTAATTTGGCACGCTTTATATCCGGCGGCTACGATCAAACCTGCAAGCAGCAGATAAAGCAGATAAGTAAGAATGTTATTTTGTTTCATGGTATGCAATTTTCAAGTTTAAATTAATCAGTGTGTTGGCGTCGCGTATACTCCGCCGCAACAGGTTTTGTGCTAATTATCTTGAGCACTCAAACCCCATTGTTTTGGCGTATAAAAGTACGACTGTTTGTGATTCGCAAGTTTACCTATTCGCCCCAATTATTGTTTTTTACATTGGAATCGGGCACAGTTCTGTCGCCAAGCGTTGCGGATTTTATTTTTTTACCGGAAATTCCCTTGATACGCAGTTCTGATTTGCCGTCTTTCCAAACATCAGCGCTGCGGTGTTCGGTGGTTCGAGTTCCATCTGTATAAGTAATGGATAAAAATACGGCCACCGGTAAATTGCCTTTGCGCCCGATGCTGATTTCATCGCAAGCGGCGGCTTCATTTTTTACTACCCCCAAAATCGCCAAATCCGGGAAACCCCATTCAAAGAACCAGGGTTTCCAATACCAGTTCAGATTCTGTCCCGAAACCGCATTCCAGGTATTAAAAAAGTCATAAGGGCCAGGATGTTTGCCTTTCCAGCGGTTCATGTAAGCGGTCATGCACAGGTGGAATTTTTCGTAACCAAGCAAATCCAGCAAGCCTAAATACGCCGCTTGCGGGCGCTGATAGGAGGCAATTCCGTACGCATTTCCACTTAAAAAACGCGATAAAGTCATGGGCGGTACATCTGATTCACGCCCGGCCACAAACCCGTATCCGCGCACGCCGCCGGTTTTATTATTGCGCAGAGAATCTTCTAATTGCATATCAAAAAACGAGGCCCAGCCTTCGTCCATCCAGGCGTAATGCTGTTCGTTGATGCCCATCATGAAGGGGAAATAGGTATGCGAAACCTCGTGTGCGGTCAGGCTGGTCGGGTCGTAATTGCCAGTGCTGGCGTCGTTTACCATCATGGGGTATTCCATGCCGTCGTTGCCGTTGAACACCGTCATGCAAGGGTAGGGGAACGGATAGCCCGGCAACCAGGTGCTCATCAGGCGAATCCCGTCGGCTGCGATGCGCGCAACTTTGAAAAAATCGGCAGACTTACTGTTGTACACCGCGCTGACAAAGGTGCGGCGTCCCGTTTGATCGTCGACGACCACCGAAAGCGCATCCCAATTGTAATGATCGCTTGCGGCAAAGGTGAAATCGGGTACGTTTACGGCCTTGTATTTAAAGACATGCTTTTTCAACTTTTTAAACACGTTGCCATTTTCAAGGTCTTTTTCGGTGAAAATGGAACTGACTTCCGAATCCGTATGCGCCTTATTCCATTTTTCAAAAATGGCCGGTTGTAAAATTTCAATCGGATTTTGCCATTCGCCCGTTGCCCAAACCATATATCCTTTGGGAAGCGTGATCGTCACGTCATAATCGGAAAAGTCGTTGTAAAACTCCTGCAAGCCGTTGTACGGCGCGCTCGCCCAGCCTTGCAAATCGTCGTACACGGCAATTTGCGGGTATGAATAGGCTACAAAAAACGTGCTTTTGTCGCACACGCACTCGCGCGTAGCGGCCGCGTCGGCAGGCATGACATACGACCATGCTATTTTTAATACGACGGAGGATTTGGGTGGAATGTTCGAATTGTGCAGTATTAAATCCAGAAAAGTCGTATTCCGGCGCTGATCTTTACCGTCAATCGTTTTGCCGTTCAGGCTTACAGATTTTATTTCCGTGCCGTCATCCACATCTGCGGGATTTACTTCACTGTCGCGTTGCCCGCCTTTTTTGTACAAGTCGTGGGCGAGTTTGAGGCGGATCATGCGCAAGGTATCGGGACTATTGTTGTAATAGGTCACCGTTTCGACACCTTCTACCCGGCGTTTTTTGGGTTCAAGGTTTATTTCGATCTTGTATTCCGCTCGGTTTTGCCAGTATTTCGGTCCGGGATTGCCGTCCATACTGCGGGTTTCTTTTTCATAAGCGCCAGCGATATTGCGGGGCATGAACAGATCGTTTTGCGCAAATCCCTGTTGAAATGCGAGCATGAATACCAGGCCGATAAAATAATTTCGTTGCATTCGGTCGAATTATTGAATCGGCAAATGTATAAAAAAGGATTCATGTCCGTATTTCTAATAAGCGGTTATTCGAGTGCCCGGTTGCGTGACGGAAAGCGGTAAAGCCGATGTCAGTCCGTGGCGATTAATTAATTGATTGCAAATTAATTGTACCAAATGTTCATACGGGATGATTTCTAATTCATGCACCTGATTGGTGAGTTGCAGGGGCAATTTGTGCAACGCCTGCAAATACGGCTCTATTCGATTTCGGAAAATATCGCGGCGAAAACCGGATTTTACCAAGGCCATCAAAATTTTAAAGAAAATCTCGGAGCGCTCAACAAACGAATTATCAATCAAATATCGCTCGCGGTATTTGGCCAACGCCTGAATGCGATCCCACACTTCAACATCTTTATTTTCAATCAATTGCAACATAATGTGCGCAATCAAAATGGCGATATTCATCCCGGTTTTATCGCCCGTAAACGTATTAATTTCATTCAGAAATTTCCGGCTTTTAAACTTCGGGAAACCGATCGGTAAAGGCGTTCCGGTCAGCCGATGCAGAATGTAGCAATAAGCGCCCAGAATATGCCAGGTTTCCTGTTGCGCCTCGTGCAAGGCAGACAGCCGTTTGTGGGTTATCGCGCAGTGGTACAAATCAAAAGCCTTCTCGTAGTTGCGGGTGTGGATGGCCAAATAAAGGTACACTTCCAGCGCACTGAACCAGGAAGCGGTTCCTTCGGCGGCAAGATCCAGCCCGGCCTCGGCAGCCACATGCCCTTCCTCGTATTTGCCCAAATAGGTGTAGGCGATCACCTTCATATAATAAAATACGGCTTTGGGGTTTTGAATATCGTAAGGTTTGTCGTCGAGGTACTGGAGCGCGGCGTTACAACTTTTCAGAAGTTCCTGATAATCAGAGCGTTCGAGCGCATCATAATTGCGCAACAGGAAATAATAAATGTGGAACATGACGGACGGAATTTTGAACACGTGCGGTTTTAATTCCGCCAGGTTTTGGCGCATTCGGCTTTTACCTACACTTTGCAAACCTGCTTTGCGGCGATAGGGCAATTGCGCGCGTTGCAAATAATCCCAGGCTTTGTTTTCCAGATCCGTGTAGTTTTTATATGACCAGTACAGTTCCGAGTATTGCTCGAATTCCTTTTCATTGCCGGTTACACGCAACACACATTCTTTGAGGTACAGGGCAGCTTGTTGCACGAATTCGGGCCATTCGTATAACATGCCTTTTTTCAGCAGGTCTTCGGCGGCGTTGCGGCTGGCGGCGCGGCAGCCGCGGGCGTATAACAAGCGCATAGCGGCTAAGTCTTTAATTCCTTCGAACAGGTTTTTCAAACGCGGGTCGGCCCGCGCCTTTTCATCGTTGTAGAAGAAAACCATGTCGCGCAGGTATTCGCGCAACAGTTTGCCGTATTTCTTGAACGACGTGAGGCTCATATCACAGGCTTTAGCGGCCTCTTCATTGGTGCGGTAGTGTTCTTTTTGCAGCGCCATATAAAGCGCAATGACTTCCGGTCGGTCTTTACAAAGAAAAGAAAGCATGGCCTCGTCGCGCCAGAGTGATTTTTCCACATACCAAACAAGTTCGTTAAGTTCTTTGACCATCGTATGATTATTTGTGTGTTTGTTAATTCTACGGTCAAAAATGCGGCCTTACAGACAGAGAAAAGTATAACAGATTTTGGGGCTTGTTCCTACTGTGCATTGTATTTCAAAACAGGGTTATTTCCGTGATCCACGCTTACTGAAATAGGAAGGAAGGAGGCGACAAATGACATAAAATATTTTAAGCATTTGATTTTCAATGCTTTATGTCGTTTTTGTTTAAACTGGAAATGAAATAAGATTTAATCACAGTTTTTAAATACAGTTCTGCTTGAAAAAGGACGCGATTTTATGAAAAACAATGAAGGTGCGCCCATTGGGTTTATTACAATTATTCGTTTAATTAATTGATTTTTAATATTTTAAACAAAATAAATAAATATAATAAAATTAAAAATCACCCATCAAAAATGCTCTATTTTGTCGGTACAACGCACTGGTTTGCCGCCTCATCTTTGCAGCGTTCACTTTATTCTTCATTTTCTAATCTCTTTTATCATGCTTACAATGTTACAATCCTGCAACTGCATTATGAACAAGGTTTCCGTACAAGCCAATAGGCGTATATCAACGATCATTATCGTTGATGTAGGCGTTTAGCGCCTCGTTTTGCGCCAACATGAGCCGTCCGAGTTCCGGGCGGCTCATTTTTTTTAAAGTTTTTTTAAAAAGGCGCGACCGCTGCTGTTTTTAATAAATATTTGATAATCAATACTTTAAGTGCCTCAAAATAACGTTTTTTATCAAAAACCACCCCTCAAAAACTTGTAAAACTGTCGCAACATCCAGCCTGTTTAGCCCCCCACCTTTGTCATGTCAATCAAAACACGCTTTAATCCACAACACGTTTTTCTTTTAATCCAATCACGCTTCATTAAAAAACCATTGCCATGGGAACATTTGTTTTTTTTAATCACACCCTGTTTACCCTTACAGCCTGGCTGGGCTCCAAAGACCAATCGCCCGGCTAAGTTTAAGTCCCTGATAACCAATTCCTTAAAACCTTTAATTGGTAAGAACCGGCGCTCAACCTTGCAATGAAAAAATGATCGATTTACAATGGTTGGGCGCTGTTTTACCAGGGAGCTACCCGGAAAATCCCACCCAAGAGTACGGGCGCGCAAGCCAAAAAGCGGAAAGAGTAGGCATTCTAAATTCAATTTACACGCAACATGAAAACACCTTTTATTTTAATCTTTTTGTCCATGCTTGTCATGCAAAACATGCAGGCTCAGACAGAAATCATTCCGGGTCAATACATTGTAACCTTGAAGGAAAGCGTTGCACTGCCGGTTTGTTTGCAGGAAACTACGGGCGCCGACCGAGAGTTGACCGCTGCGCTCAATGAAACCAAACGCAGCGGCAACCTTGGTAAAGTACACGCCCTGCAAACCAAGGCAGGCTTGAGCGGCACGGCTATCGTGGCTGAATTTGCCGACGCGATTGTTGGGTTTGTGGCCCAACTTTCCGATGAGCAGGTAGCGCGTCTGCGTGCCGATCCGGATGTTGAAAACGTAGGGCCGGACTACTATTACTCCCTGGCGCAACCCATTCTGGAGTCCAATCCAAGAGAATTGGAAATGGCTGGCCAAACAACTCCATGCGCCATTACCAACGCGGGCGGTTTTGCAGACGGCGCTGCCAAATCCACCTACATCTGGATCTTAGATACGGGCATCGACCTGGATCATCCGGATCTGAATGTAGTGACCGGAAACCTTGCCAAGTCCTTTATCAGCGGTCAATCGGTAGATGACGGTTATGGGCACGGTACGCACGTGGCAGGTATTGCGGGTGCAAAAAACAATGGGTTTGGTACGGTTGGGGTATCGGCGGGCGCCAAATTAGTGCCTGTAAAAGTATTGAACAACAGTGGTAACGGCTCTTGGAGCGCTTTGTTGCAGGGACTCAACCACGTGGCTCAATATGACAAAGCCAATGATGTGGTAAACATGAGCGTAGGCGCCTATCCGGTGAACAACTGTGAAAACTCAGATATTTCGTTGCGTAACGCTATCCGTAACCTGGGGCTTTCCGGCACCTGGGTTTGTATCGCCGCCGGAAACGAAAGCGGCAATGCCGCCTTGAGTAAACCCGGTTGTGTGAATGGAACGCGGGTTTACACGGTGGGCGCAGTGGATTGCAATTTTGCCTGTGCTAATTATTCAAATTGGGGAACCTCGGTTGTGGATTGGGTGGCCACAGGCACCAACGTGTACTCCACGTATTTGAACGGCGGTTACGCCACCTTGTCGGGCACCTCTATGGCAACGCCGGTAGTGGCCGGCATCATACATGCGCGGGGCGGGTCGCCGGCAGCCGGTCAGACGGTAAAGTGCGGCACGCCTATAGGGTCATACAAAATTGCAAAACGCTTATAAGGGTTTCAAAACAGGCGGATTGAGCAAAGAACAAACACTGGTACGGCATTACATCCGTAAAATAAATCCCGAAATCGATTTTTTATGACAAGCCTACAATGATGTTCACCAAGGGCAACGTCGTTTTTATGCACGGCGTTGCCCTAAAAAATCCTCTTTAAATGAGTTTGACTTTGGGTTGTTCATTACAGGCAATTGCTTTTCTATTTGTGCTCAACGGCCATATTTCGATCCCTTCTAATCCACAACTAAAATCTTAAGCTATGAAAACCCAAACGCTTCTTCGAAGCCTGGCTTTGCTATGCCTCCTCCTCTGGTTTTATCCAATTATCGCACACGCATCAAACCCGCCTGTCGATTCCACGAATAACTGGATACAACCCTGGCTCTACGGCGCTGAATCCGATTTTGAAGCGCTCAATCGTGAATATTTTGACCTCACAGCGCCCTTAATCGGTCGCCGCCAGGATGTCAATAAAGCCCTGAGCAACCCCTGCACCCAAACGGCGGAGGAAGGTTATCACCTCCTCTGGGAACGCCTGCACCTCGATGATGAACTCGAACGCATGGAGGCCGAACACGCCGTCAAACAAACCAAACTGCGCTACCGAAAAGGCATCGAAATCATCAAAATGCTCTATGAAAAAATACTGAGCATGGATCACCATTTCAGCAGCCTCAAGGCGCAGCAGGAAATGCAGAAAATTTCAAATCCGCATAATTACCCCGAATTCAAGGAAGCCCGCGCGATTATTGAGGATAAAATGAAGAAAAAATACGGGTTCACAGCGCCGGCCGTGTTTCAAAACAACCCCTATTTGTCGGCCGCGTTTTCCATCGTCGGTATGGTGATCGGCGGCGGCGAAGACAAGGAAAAAAAAGCCAATGTGGAAAAGATCGCCTGTATTATGGATTTTACAGTGCGTATCCACAACGATATGAACGTCATATATTACGAAACCGGCTACTTGCGAGAAGCCAACATGACGCTCAAACGCGATTGTGAATCCTTGTTTACCGAATGCGCCCGCCAGGTTGGATATACGATTCCGCTGGAAAATTGCCGCGAAAGTGACGATTGGGAACGTTTGTATGCGCTGCTCGACGCTTTGGTGGCCAAATCACTGGGAGAAAACAACACCCAGCCCGGTTTCCCGGCAACAATCGATCAAAAATTACTTGATCGCACGGAAACCAACCTGCAATTCGCCATCGACCGCATCCTTCAGTTTATCAATCGTTACGGCGATTTTGTAAACCAAGGCAATGAGTATTATAAAAAATTCTCCAAAATCACCGCCAATTACGAAACCGAAAAATCCTGTATCGAGGTGCTGCCCGATCAGTTCAAACAAATCAAAACCGACATCGAACAAACACTCGATAAATTCAACAGCGCTTA
>JBAXTB010000199.1:0-10697 GCA_037130425.1 Bacteroidota bacterium | reverse complement strand
CCGTTGATATGCGGTTCTAATTTCGACAGGTCGATTTCAATTACCTGATCGAAGTATTTTTCCGGGTTTGCGTAGCATTCAGCGTCGCCGGTGAGGTAGTCGGCTACCTTGTTGCACATCGCGGCTACTTTATTGCGGCCGGTGGCTTTGAGGTAACGCGCCATGCTTTTATCGTAACCAAACGTTGAGGTCGTAGCGCCAATTTCAGCGCCCATGTTGCAGATGGTGCCTTTACCGGTTGCGCTCATGCTTTGCGCGCCGGAACCGAAGTATTCAACAATGGCTCCGGTGCCGCCTTTTACGGTCAGGATACCGGCCACTTTCAGGATCACGTCTTTAGGAGAAGCCCAGCCGCGCAGTTTGCCGGTGAGGTGAACGCCGATCAGTTTCGGCATCTGCAATTCCCAACCCATGCCGCTCATCGCGTCCACAGCGTCCGCGCCGCCGACACCGATCGCAACCATGCCGATACCGCCTGCGTTTACCGTGTGGGAGTCGGTGCCGATCATCATACCGCCTGGGAAACCGTAGTTTTCCAGTACGATTTGGTGGATGATACCAGCGCCCGGTTTCCAGAAACCGATGCCGTATTTTTGGCTCACGGTGCTCAGGAAATCAAATACTTCCTTGTTTTTATCGAGTGCTACGACCATATCCTTCGCAGCGCCGACTTCGGCGGTGATGAGGTGGTCGCAGTGCACGGTAGAAGGAACGGCTACTTTTTTGCGGCCGCAGGTCATAAATTGCAACAGGGCCATTTGCGCCGTAGCGTCTTGCATGGCCACGCGGTCTACCTGAAAAAACACATAATCGCCGCCGCGCTTATATTCTTGTAAGGGGCTGTCCTCGTGCAGGTGGGCGTATAAAATTTTCTCGGAGAAGGTGAGGGGCCGGTTCAGTTTTGCTTTGGCGGCGTCTACGCGTGCTGGGAACTTCGTGTAAAACTCCCGCAGCATTTTCAGGTCAAAAATCATATTATATAAGGTTAACGGTTTGACGATAAAACGGCAGTTGGACCGCCGTCCATCGGTTAAACGAATGGTTGCGTATACTGTTTAGGGGCGTGCCGCAAATGTACAGTATATGGCAAAAAAATAGCGTTTTTAGGAGAAAAAGCGTTGGTTTTTATAAAAAATCTTTACCGAAACAACAACCCCTTCAACTCCTCCACTTTCCCGATCGTCATCACCCGAATACCGAACCTGCCGGTATCAATGCCTTTCATGCCGTATTTGGACACGTATATTTCTTTAAATCCCAGGCGATCAGCCTCCTGGATCCGTTGTTCAACGCGGTTTACGGCCCGAATTTCACCCGAAAGCCCCACTTCACCCGCAAAACAAATATTGGACGGGATGCTCACATCCACCAGCGAGGAAATCAACGAAGCCACAATGGACAAATCAATGGCCGGATCATCGACCCGGATGCCGCCCGCAATGTTGAGAAACACGTCGTTGATGCTGAAAAAATAACCGCAGCGTTTTTCCAACACCGCCAGCAACATCGACAAACGCCGCATGTCGAAACCCGTGGCCGAGCGCTGGGGCGTACCAAACACGGCTTTGCTCACAAGTGCCTGTGTTTCAATGAGCATGGGCCGCATCCCTTCCATCGTGGCCGCTACGGAGGAACCGCTGAGTTCTTCGTCTTTCTGGCTGAGCAGCAGTTCCGACGGGTTGCTCACTTCGCGCAGGCCCGTGGATTGCATTTCATAAATACCCATTTCGTCGGTGCTGCCGAAACGGTTTTTCAGCGTGCGCAAAATGCGGTAGGTGTTGTGCCGGTCGCCTTCAAATTGCAGCACACAATCCACAATATGTTCCAGCAACTTCGGGCCGGCAATCTCGCCTTCCTTGTTAATATGCCCGATCAGGAAAATCGGAATATTGGTTTCTTTGGCAAAACGCAGCAGTTCCCCCGCGCACTCGCGCACCTGCGAGATGCTGCCCGGCGTGCTTTCAATATGCGGACTGCTGAGCGTCTGGATCGAGTCGACGATCATCAGTTGGGGTTGCAGTTCCTGGGCCTGGGTGAGCATTTTGGAGCTGTTGGTTTCCGTGAGGATATAACATTCCGACTTGAATTCGCCGATACGGTCGGCCCGCATTTTGATTTGTTCTTCGCTTTCCTCGCCACTCACGTACAGGATGCGCGCGGGCAATTGCATGGCCACCTGAAGCAACAGGGTACTTTTGCCGATGCCCGGTTGGCCGCCGATGAGCACTAAGGAACCGGGCACGATGCCGCCGCCTAACACACGGTTTAATTCTTCATCGGGGGTGGCCAAACGGATGGTTTTGCCGGTTTGGATTTGCGTCAGTTGAATGGCGCGGGGCGATTCCGCCTTGCCGGGCGCCGACCAAGAGCGACGGCGTTCTTCGGTGGCCGTTTCTTTTTGAATCAGTTCTTCCTGGTAAGTATTCCATTCGCCGCAATGCGAGCATTTTCCCAGCCATTTTGGAGAAGATGCGCCGCAATTGGAGCAGAAAAATATTGTTTTTGCTTTCGCCATCTGGGGCTTTTATTTTTGTAAGTATTGCAGGGTTTGTTGTTCGCTTTCACCCCGGAGTTGCACGGTGTACAGTCCGGGCGCAAGCTCAGGCAACTGGAAATTACTTTCGCCTTTTTCGGCAAATATTTCTTGTTGAAATACAATTTGACCAAGGGTATTCACCACTAAAACACGAAAAACCTGTGCTTGTTGAGCATTTACAAACAATTTCCCCACCTCAGTGGCCGGGTTTGGGGCAATAAACGCCTCAAAAGCGCGGCGTTTAATCATCGTTTGTCGAATCGCCGAATATTTGAGAGAACCGTCGGTATCCATCATTTTGAGCCGGTAAAATAGGGGCGTGTTCAAGGGCGGATTTTCATCGCGGAAATTGTAAGCGCTTTTTTCCGTGCCGTTTTTGCCCGCTATTTGTCCGATGGGTTCAAAGCGGGCGGCGTCATTGACACTGCGTTCCACTTCATAGCCGCTAAAATCTTTTTCCGTTTCAGATTGCCAGTTGAGCAGCACTGTTTCCTGTTCGGGTTTGGCATTAAAATCGAGCAGGGTGACAGGCAGGGGCGTGTTTACGCCTTGTACATACACGGTGTAACTTCTGCCCGGCAGCAAAACGTGGATTTCGCTGTTATTGGTAATATTTGTAGTAGTCGTGCTTGAAAAACCAAGCATATCGGTAAAAGTGGTGCCGTTTCCTGCGCCCCAGCCGGTGTTTATTTTTTGATAAACATCTAAAGGGTTTCCCGAAAAGTTGATGGCAACAATCACGTTTTTATTCGAATTATTGGGTTTTATCTGGTAAATCAAGGTCGTTTGCGGGATACCGTTGTTGCCGTTTGGTACGAAATATTGGGTGTATGGCGTGCCGGCCCGACTTAAATTATCGGTATTGCTGGAGCCATAAATGTATTGCTGATGCAAATAGACAAGGTTGTCGATCTCATCTTTTAAATTAATCAGTGGCGTGTTTCCAACCGGCACGCCGTAATAATCGGGGTAAAAAACGCAGGGCGCACCGAGTTGGTTGTTGGTTAAAATATAGGCGTAGGCCAATTTGGCGTCGTTTTGAATGCCGTTTCCCTCCTGCCGGATGTCGTGGTTGTCTACAAAAATAACCGCATTGTAGCCGCTGCCGCCCGCGCCTTGCACTATACCGCTGGTAAACACCGTGCGCGCATCGTAGCCGTAGGTATCGCAAGCGCCTTTCAATGCGCCGCGCAAGGCAAAATCAAAGGCCCGCACCTTGATGGCGCCTTTGGCCGCCGTAGACATATTGTTGTACACCGAACTCACCCAACCAAGCAGCGTCGAGGCATCGTAGTCAAAAAATTCACCCACCACCATTTCCGGAATGGAGCCGTTGTTGTACAAATAGGTGAGCATTTGGCCGGTAAACGCCGGGTCAAAATGTTTCACCGCGTCCATCCGCAGGCCCTTGATGCCTTGGTTCATTTCCCATTTAGTCCAGGCGTTCAGCACGTCTTTGGTGTTTTGTTGCGCCTGATCGTAGTCGTAAAAAAACAAGGGGCAGTTCCAGTCGCAGCCGAGGGTTTCAGTGACGCCGCCCGCATTGGCCGTATTGTCGTTCGGACGGAAATTGTTGTAGTTCATGCCGCCCTGGCCGCTTGGCATGGTATTGAAATTGGTGTAAGTCCAGTATTCCAGTTCGTTTACAATATCTGCCGAACGCAGGGTACTCCAAAGGCCGTACACATAATGGTCTGAATAGCCGCCGGTGTTGTTCAGGTATATAAAAAGCGTATCGTCGGTCGCATTAAAATTGCCCGACGTGAGGGTTACTTTAAATTCATCCACCTTGCATCCGCTGGCGTCCAGTGTAGACACCACATCCGTACCAAGCGGCGCCGTTTGGCTGGCCTGACCACAGTCGCCGCCGCCGTTGGGTTCCGTTTCATTGATAGAACCTTGATAAGTCGTGCTATGCGTTTTGGCGTAAAATTTATACCCGGAGCCGCCGTAACCGTTTGATTTTGATTTTACTTTGAAATAATAATCGCCCGCGCCGTTGTTGCCGGGGTTGGCGCTTCCAAGGGGCAACACGCAAAAAAAGCGGTCGGACGGGTAAACGGCCGTGTTGCTTGGTGTGGTCACAAAATACTTGACCGCCGTGTTTTTTTCCGGTTTTCCGCCATCGCGGTGGTTATAAATCATATCCGACACCACACTCAGGTTATGGCTGTTGAAATTGGAAATCAACGCGTCCAATTCTGTGCGGCTTCCCCAAGCGCATTCCGGCCCATACTGGCCCAGATCGTACAAATCCATGGGATTGTAGCCGTTGCTGATGTTGTTCGTGGTACTGCTGCGGGAAAGCGGCGGCAGCCAGATATGTTTAAAGCCTGCCAGTTCTAATTGTGCGGCGTTGTTGTTCAGGTTGGAAACCCAGGCGCCGTAGTTGCCATTTTGAAAATAATCCCAGTACCAGGCCTGCATCATCAGGTCAATGTTTTGGGCGGAAAGGCGCAAAGACGCGCTAAACAGAAAAAGCAGTAGCGTAAGACGAGATAGCATAGTGTTTGTCGGCGTTAAGAATGTGACCGATTCTAAGGCAACTTGAATTTTGGGCGAACTAAAAACTTGAAATCGCGGATAATTTTCAATATTACTTCAGGTCTAATGTCGTCAACTTGGTTCTATTTACACTTTAAAAGAGCATTGAGGCTGTCTCATAAGATAACGCGAGATATTTTCGCCAAATAAAAAGTTGAGATCATGCCTAATTGTCGGAGCGACTCGCAGTCACCCCGACAATACAAGCGGTCATCAGAATAATATTTTGCGAACTATCTTCAAGTTTCTTAAAAAACGACTTTAAAGACAGCCTCAATGACATTGCCCTTCACGCGGGCAGGTACTACCAAAACATCGTGTACAACGCCGCGATCGCACCCAATACCAACACCATCCCAACCGTAAACGACTGCGAAGTTTTAAACATGGATGATTCCACCTCAATACCGTGTACTTTTTCCTGGCCTTTTTTATCTAACAGGCTCACGATCACCATCAGCGCAACCAAGGTAAGGAACACAAATCCCATACGGTGCAGGAACGGCATGGCTCCGACCAAGTTCTGAATCAAAATGCCTGTCGGAATCGTCGCAATAGCAGCCGCCAAGGCAGCATTGGCCGTCGCGCGTTTCCAGAAAAAGCCCAGCAGGAAGATTGCCACCACACCTGGGGAAATCAAACCTGTGAAATCCTGGATAAACTGGAACGCCTGACCGAAGTTCGACAACACAGGCGCCACAATCGCGCCGATCACCATCGCTACCACGATCGTAATACGGCCCACGCGCACCTGCGTAGCCTGGTCGGCATCGCGGTTGAAGAATTTTTTATAAAGATCAAGGGTGAAAATCGTTGAAATACTGTTGGCTTTGCCCGCCAAAGACGCCACAATCGCCGCCGTGAGGGCTGCAAACGACAAACCTTTCAGACCCGTAGGCAGCAAATTGAGCAGCACCGGATACGCGCGGTCAGGACGAACGGCGCCGTTATCAAGCATTTCCGATTGGAACACGCCTTCGCGGAACAACAAATAAGCCGCGATACCAGGCAACACCACGATAATAGGCATTAGCAGTTTCAGGAACGCCGCAAACAGCAGGCCCGAACGGGCAGTCGGCAGATCAGCGCCCAAGGCACGTTGCGTAATATATTGATTGAAACCCCAGTAGTTCAGGTTGGCAATCCACATCGCGCCGATGATTACCGCCAGACCCGGCAGTTTTTCATAAGCGTCTTCTGTGCCACCTTTGCCGTCGGGCATCATCATTTGCCCTTTGTTCAGGATCATGTGGAAGTGGTCGCCCGCGTGCTCGCGCAAGGCGGCTAAACCGGCAAATGCGCCGTGTCCGCCGAAATGCTGCGCCACCAGATCAAGCGCCAGGTAAGTCGTAGCCAAACCGCCGAGGATCAGCACCAACACCTGGATCACGTCCGTATAGCCAATCACCTTCATACCGCCCAGCGTAATAATCACCGCGAAAATGGACAGGAAAATCGAGCAAGTCGTGAAATCCAGCCCTGAGATCGTGCTCACGGCCAACGCGCCGAGGTACAGGATCGAGGTCAGGTTCACAAACACATACACCAGCAGCCAGAAAACGGCCATAATCGTCGCCACCAGCGGACTATAGCGCTGGGCGAGGAACTGGGGCATGGTATAAATTTTATTTTTCAGGTAGATCGGGAGGAAGAAAACCGCCACCACCAAAAGCGTTGCGGCCGCCATCCATTCATAAGAAGCAATGGCCAAACCCATCGCAAAACCCGAACCCGACATGCCGATAAACTGTTCGGCACTGATGTTAGAGGCGATCAGCGAGGCGCCAATGGCCCACCAGGTGAGCGACCCTTCCGCTAAAAAAAAGTCGGTTGTGCTCGCGTGTTCGGACTTTTTTTGACGGTAAATCCAGTAACCATAACCCGCCACGATGAAAAAATAGACCAAAAAAACAATGTAATCGAGGAACTGTAGTTCTTTACCCATGCGTTTTGCATAATAAGTTTTAGTGAACAGAGATAGGCGCCAAATAAAAAGCGGCATTGGTTAAGGCGCCCAAATATATGTAAGGTGCGCAAGATGAAGCCATTTATTGGAGAAAAAAAACAAGTGCAAAAAAACTTGCGCCATATCAGGAAAAACCCTTTTCTTTGTGCCCGCTTTAAAAAAGTGGTCTCGTAGCCGAGTGGTTAGGCACAGGTCTGCAAAACCTGCTACAGCGGTTCGAATCCGCTCGAGACCTCCAACAAGATTTTACGCTGCCTTACATGCCGACGGGTGTGTAGGGCAGTTTTTTTTATCCCCTCTTCGTTTGTCATCTTGAGGCGCAGCCGAAAGACCCGACGAAGGCCGCAAGGCCTGAGGCAAAACCTTCCTTCGGCAGATCCTTTACCTTCCCCTCAGAATGACAACATCACCAAATCCACCCCTCCACCCAAACCCGCGCCCACAATAATCCCCCACGACACCCAATCCTTGAACTCATTTTTGGGATGCCATAAAAACAACACATGCAACCCAAAATGCACCATAAAAAACACATCCAGGCCAAAAATCAATGGTGCCCGGCCGGTTTCCTGCGCAAGCGCGTGGAACAGCCACATAAACAACGGAATATGCGCCGCCATAAACACCTTAAAACCCAGCGCATCCGGCAGAAGCGACAAGCCGGGGAAAATGCGCCACTCCCGACAACGCACAGCGTCCATTTCATGCATAAGGATAAAGGCCAGGGCCGCGTAAAAGAAAAAATGCTCGGACATAACACGGAATTTTAAAGGCGAAAATAGCCTTTTGTACAATTTACCCGCCCCATCCCCAAAATAAACCCTACTTTACCAGCTTCCCCACTTCATCTCAAATCAAGTACCTTTATCATAAAAAATAGAATATGTCAGAAATAGCCCTGCAACGCATACGTGAAGCAAAAGAGAAACAGTTGACAACGCTTGATTTGAGCGGGTTGGGTTTGATGGAGATACCGGAGGAGGTAGGGGAGATGGTTTGGTTGGAGGATTTGAATCTTTGGGGAAATCAAATTAGCGATATTGTACTATTAGAAAATCTGATAAATTTAAAGGAACTCTTGCTCGGGCAAAACCAAATCAGCGATATTAAACCATTAGAAAGGCTGATAAATTTACAAATACTTTGGATTCCTGAAAATCAAATTAGCGATATAAAATCACTGGAAGGGTTAGTTAATTTACAAGAACTCGCGCTTAATATCAACCAAATCAACGATATAAAACCTTTGGAAGGGTTGATAGATTTACAAAAGCTTGGGCTTTCTGATAATCAAATCAGTGATATTAAACCATTGGAGGCACTGATAAGGCTGCAAAATCTTGCGCTTTCCAATAATCAAGTCAACCATATAAAATCACTGGAAAGGTTGATAAATTTACAAACACTCGGTCTTTCTAATAATCAAATTAGGGATATAAAATCATTGGAAAATCTAATAAATTTGAAAGGACTTGGGCTTCATCAAAACCAAATCAGAGATATTAAACCATTAGATGATTTGATTAATTTACAAGAACTCAGGCTTTCAAATAATCAAATCAGCGATATTAAACCCTTGGAAAGGCTGATAAGTTTGCAAGAACTCTGGCTCGACCAAAACCAACTCCCAAGCCTTGCCAAAATCGAATTTCTAACAGACAAATCTAAATTCAAAAAACTAAATCACCTATCCCTTTTCGGCAATCCAATGAATGGTATCGACGAAAAAATATTAGGAACCGAAGAAGAAGAAAACATCCTCCTCCCCCTCCGCCAATTTTTCTCCCAATACAAAAAAGGCAAAAAACGCCTCTTCGAAGCCAAACTCATCCTCGTCGGTGAAGGTGGCGTGGGCAAAACCAGCCTGAAACAAAAACTCAAATTCAATCAATACCAGGCAAAACCCGGCGCCATCCCAAGCACGGAAGGCATCCTGTCCGAACCTTGGGACCTGAAAGGTGTTTCCATCCCCGGCCAGCCCAAATCACAACAGGTGCGCCTGAATATCTGGGACTTCGGCGGCCAGGAAATCGACCACCAAACCCACCAGTTTTTCCTGACCAAGAGTTCCGTGTACCTGTTCGTGTCCAATTCCCGGCTCGGCGACACGCAGTCCAAATTTGATTATTGGCTCAACATTATCAGCAAGTTAGCGCCCGACAGCCCGGTGCTGGTGGTCCGCAACCTGTTCGATAACCAAAAAGAACCTTTCCGCTTTGAAGAATGGCGGCAGAAATACGCCGGACAAATCAATCCCAAGTCCGTCACCGTAGCCTGCACCCAGCGCGACGATAAAGGCATCGATCAGGTGCTTGATTTTATCAGAAAATCCCTGCCCGAACTGGAAAACTTCGGGGTGGAATGGCCGCTCAGTTATGTGGAAATCCGCCACGAACTGGAGGCCCTGGCCCTCAGCGAACTGAATTATATTCCCTTCGATCAATACGCCGACATCTGTAGCCGCCACGGCTTAGAAACGGAGGAAGAAGCCGAAACCTTAGCCGCTTACCTGCACAACATCGGCACCATCCTGCATTATCAGGACGATTCCGTGTTGCGGGAATTAGTCATTTTAAATCCGCAATGGCTCACCGGCGCGTTTTATAAAATCATCCGCGACGAAGAGGTAAACAAGGAAAAAGGCCTGTTTACCCGCAGTATGCTCAAGGAGATCTGGGACCGCAAACTGTACCCGTCCGACAAATACCCGCAGTTGATCGAATTGATGATGAAGTTCGAACTCTGTTTCCCGCTGGAACAAAGGAACCACTACATCATCCCGCAACTGCTGCAAGAAGCGGAGAACAAGGAAGCCAGAAAGGCGATTTCCGGGCAGGATACCCTGCGTTTTCAATACCATTACGACGATGTGTTGCCGGCGGGCATGATCTCGCGCTTTATCTGCAAACAACACGGCAACATCGCCAAAGACGCCGAGGGCAATTTCCTGTACTGGCGCTACGGCGTGCTCATCCAGCGCGAAGAAACCCTGGCGCTGATTGAACAACCCATCGGCGATACCAAAATATTAGTGACGGTGCAGGGCAAACACAAACGCGAACTGCTGGCGGTCATCCGCGATTGTTTCGATCAGTTGCACCGCCCGCTGAATAACCTGAAACCGGTGGAGATATTGCCTTGTAACTGTGCGGTTTGCGCCAACAGCAAGGACCCGCATCCGTTTAAATACGAAGTCATCAAACGCCGCCTCAATGACCCGGATGTGTTTGAACGCTGCGATATCAGCGACGCCAAGGTGAACCGCCGCACGTTGTATGCGGACGCGATTGATGAAACGTATATTGATAAGGAGCGTATTAAGGCCCTGATTGCATCGGGCCAAATAGACAAGGTGATGCAGGATTATGGAACCGATCACCGTTTTTTCGATATGAAGATGCGCTATGGCATCTTGTCCAATGAGCATATCATCGGTACTTTAACGACAGACGAGTATTTAGCCCGGAAAATGCAAGTTGCGCAGGGGCTTTTGGAGCATTTGGATCGGAACGATTAGGGGGAATCAACTTAATTTTTAGGCTTTTGATTCCGGGAAAGGGCATTTTGGGCGTTTCGCTTGGCCGCCCCCGACCCCTGAAGGGCAATGTCATTGACTTAAGGATTTTAAAGCCCCAACGGGGCGGAATCATT
>JBAXTB010000198.1:0-10782 GCA_037130425.1 Bacteroidota bacterium | reverse complement strand
CGTTCGATATTCGGTGTTCGATATTCGTTATTCGATATTCAACTTTCCTCGCTGGCGCAGGGTTCCAACCCTGTGACTGCCATCTGTCGGGTTTTACCTGACTTTGACTGCGAAAGCGGGTGAAACCCGCATGATCGAAGACACAGGGTTGGAACCCTGCGCCAGCAGAAGAATAACGAATATCGAACGGGGGCGTTGCGCTCGGCTTTTTCTGGATGCCAAGCCCAGAGCCCCCGTTCGATATTCGTCTGTTCGATATTCGTTATTCGATATTCAATTTTTCCTTCAAATACTGCCCCGTATAACTTTCTTTCACCATCGCCAATCCTTCCGGCGTGCCTTGGAAAACCAAGTTCCCGCCGCCTTTTCCGGCTTCGGGGCCTAAATCAAGCACCCAGTCAGCGGATTTGATGACTTCCATGTTGTGTTCAACCACCAGCACAGTGTGGCCTTTCTCCACAAGGGCTTGCATGGCATACAGCAGTTTTTTGATGTCATGAAAATGCAGGCCGGTGGTGGGTTCGTCGAAAATAAAAAAGATGTGGCCGCTGGCGTTTTCGCGGATGAGGAAGGAGCCGAGTTTTACCCGTTGCGCTTCACCGCCGGAAAGGGTGCTGCTGGATTGGCCCAATTGCACATACCCCAAACCAACCTCAAAGAGCGGCTGGATGCGGTCAATAATGTCTTTGTGGCCTTTAAAAAACTCCAGGGCTTCTTCGATGCTCAGTTGAAGCACGTCAAAGATGTTTTTGCCCTTGTATTCCACATCCAGCACCTCTGTTTTGAAACGACGCCCACGACATTCTTCACATTCAAGGTGGACATCGGCCAAAAACTGCATTTCGATGATTTGTTCGCCTTCTCCTTTGCAGGCTTCACAGCGGCCGCCTTCCACATTGAAACTGAAATGTTTGGGTTGAAACCCGCGTATGCGCGACAGTTGCTGGTCGGAAAACAGGTCGCGGATATAATCGTAGGCTTTTACATACGTGACCGGATTGGAGCGGCTGCTTTTACCAATGGGGCTTTGGTTGATAAATTCGACGCGGGTTATTTTTTTGACCGGCCCTTCTAATCCATCAAACATACCGGGTTGTTTGCCGCTGTTTTCGGGCAGGTGCTGCATCAGGGCCGGGTACAAAATGTCCCGCACCAAGGTAGTTTTACCGGAACCGGACACGCCGCTGACCACCGTGAAGCAATGGAGCGGAATTTTAACCTTTATATTTTTTAAATTATGTTGGCGGGCGCCTTTTATCGTGATAAACTCGGTGGCGCGGCGACGCATGGCGGGCGTTTCGATGGACATCGTGCCGTTCATGTATTGGGCGGTCAGGCTTTCCGGCGCTGCGGTATCAATGGTGGAAAATTCGCCGGCAAAGACGACATTGCCGCCGTGAATACCGGCTTCCGGCCCCATATCGACCAGATAATCAGCATTTTTGATGACTTCTTCCTCGTGTTCTACCACCACAACGGTGTTGCCGAGGTCGCGCAGTTCTTTTAACACTGTCACCAGGCGGCCCGTGTCGCGCGGGTGCAGGCCCACGGAAGGTTCATCGAGCAAATACATGGAGGCCGTTAAATTGGAGCCTAAGGTGCGCGTGAGGTGGATGCGCTGGGTTTCGCCGCCCGACAAGGTATTGGAAATGCGGTCGAGGCTCAAATAACCAAGACCCAGATCAACCATAAACCGCAACCTGTTGTTGATTTCAAGCAGCAGGCGTTTGGCTACCTGCCGGTCGTGGTCCGAAATTTTGATGTTTTGGAAAAAAGCAAGCACTTCATCAATCGGGATACCGGTCAATTCTGAAATGGGGGTGCCGTCAATTTTTACGCAGAGGGCTTCCGGGCGCAAACGACCGCCGTCGCAAGTGGGGCAGGTCGTGCGGCCGCGGTAGCGCGCGAGCGTGACCCGGTTTTGAATTTTATAGGTTTTGCTTTCTAATTCCTTGAAAAATGCGCTGATGCCCCAGAAATATTCATTGCCCGTCCACAACAGTTTTATCTGCTCTTTGCTAAGCGAGGCAATGGGTGTGTGAACCGGAAAGTTGAACTTATGGGCATTTTGAATCAATGGCTCCAGCCATTCGCCAAATTTTTCGCCTTTCCAGGGCGCAATGCCGCCATCATACACGGATTTGGCCTTATCAGGCATCACTTTATCATGGTCGATGCCGAGGATGCGGCCGTAACCCTCGCATTGCGGGCAGGCGCCGTAGGGATTGTTATAGTTAAACAATTGCGGCGTCGGCTCCGGAAATTCGATGCCGTCGAGTTCGAAGCGGTTGTTGAAATCGACGATGGGGGAGCCGGGTACTTGGACGAAACATTCGCCTTCGCTTTCGGTAAAAGCCGTATATACAGAATCGGCCAAGCGCATCCAGGTGCTGTCGTCTTCGTCTTTTTTAATGACAAAACGGTCGATCAGCAAGGTCAGGCCTTTTTCCCGAAAACTGAAGGCGGGCGCTTTAATGTCGAGTTGTTTGCCTTCCAGTACCTCTTCAATGCGCAGGGTTTCCTCGCCGAGTTGTAAACGGCTGTAGCCCTTTTGCAACAAAAGGTTTAATTCCTGTTCGAGGTTGCGCTCTTTATAACGTTTGGGAAATGGGGTTAAAATAAGTCCGCGCGTTCCTTCCGGCAGGTTTTTGATATGGTCGATAACGTCTGAAACTTCGTGTTTGATGACAAGGTTTCCGCTAATAGGGGAGTAAAATTTCCCGATTCTGGCGTATAGCAAACGCAGAAAATCGTATGTCTCGGTCATGCTGCCCACGGTGGAGCGCGTATTGCCGGTTGTCACGCGTTGTTCGATGGCAATGGCCGGACAAATACCCCGAATATAGTCCACATCGGGCTTTTTCATCCTTCCGAGGAACTGTCGAGCATAGCTGGACAAACTTTCCACGTATCGGCGTTGGCCTTCTGCATAGAGCGTGTCCATCGTAATGGACGACTTGCCTGACCCGGACACGCCGGTTACTACCACCAATTTGTTCTTGGGGATTTTTAAATCGACATTGCGAAGGTTATTGGTGCGCGCGCCTTTAATGGTGATGAAATTGGGATCCACCACATCATCTGTCAGCGTTTGTTCAGCGCTTGCCTGCGCTTTTTTTACTTTTGCCATGTATTGGAAAATATAGAGCGCAAAGTTGCAGCATTTTGGCGTTTAAAAAAAATTGTTTTAAGTTTTAAAACAAATAGAGATTGAAAAACGGAGCAAAACCGCAATTGTGCGTGTGCGAGGGTTTAGGAACAGCCGACTTTAAAAAGCCCGCAAAATAGGGCGAGCCAAAGCAACCCCTTGACCAAAAAAAACGTAAAGCCAATGATGCCTAAACGGCGGAACCATGTTTTCCTATCCTTTTTTTCCATGTTCAGCGTTGGTTTTGACGGGTTCGGGTTAACAATATGCTTCGGCGCGCTTAGAATCGCTATTTTTGCCAAAATGCTTCGCACTCAAATGGGTGCCTGCTGAAAATTTTAACTGTTTTTGGCATAATATGGCAGCAATAACAATTTTGCGTTGAATGAGTTGTTAAAAGGCCTAACAGTTTTGGGATATTTGCAGCAGGAATCTTTATCTGTTCCGCATCGTGGCCCGCCTGTTTTGTCCGCAACCGGCTTACAAACTCAATCAATAGTCTTAACACATATTTGAATTTTCCATCATGAAAAAAATCGCTTTTGCAGCATTGGTTTTGATGCTCGGATTGGGCATCATGTCCCAAAGCGCATGTTATTACGACAATGAGCAGGATTTGTACGGCATCACGCCAGGTTCCTGCGATACGACCGGGATCAAATACAGCACATACATAAAGTCCTTAGTGGCGCAAAAATGTACCAGCTGCCACGCAATCGGCGCTTCTCAGGAAAGCAGCCCGATGGAGACGTATGATAACTTGAAAGTGTATGTCGATAACGGCAAATTCTTGGATCGCATCAACTCTGCCACCAACTACATGCCCGCTTCCGGTCAATTACCTGAATGTGATCGCAAAAAGATTGAAGCCTGGATTAAGGCCGGCGCGCTCAACAACTAATTTTTATTCAAACAACTTTCAGGCATGAAAAAAGCACTTATTATCCTTCTGGTTGCCGTCTGTGCAGGCGGTGGGGTCGCCTACTATTTGTGGAACAAGCCGCATGAAAATATGGAAAGGGCAAAAGCCGATATTACGATTGAGGCTGCTCAATTGTTCAACGATTATAATGCCGACCAAACGGCCGCCGATGCGAAATACTTGGACAAAACCATCGCTATCAGTGGCAAGGTGAAAGAAGTAAGCAAGGAAGAAGGCAGTATCAAGGTAATTTTGGAAACCGGCAGCGATTTCAGCGTCGTTTGTACGCTTGATGGTTTGAGCCAACATCCGCGTACCGATTTTCCTGTTGGAGAACAGGTGATTATGAAAGGCAAATGCACCGGCTTGAACCTCGACGTTCAAATGGAACGCTGCGTAGAAGTGAAAAAATAATTGTTTTTAACATTGAAAATCAATTTTTTATGAAATTTTTATACCTCCTTATCTGTGCGATGATGCTCCAGGTAGCAACCGTTTCCGCACAGGATGGCCAGGATCTACTTTCCCTGCTCGGCAATGAACCGACAACAGATTATGCCACTGCGAGTTTTAAAACTTCGCGCGTTATCAATGGCCACTCCTTGGAAAATACGGCTCCGGGCGTACTGGATGTCAAAATTTCACACCGTTTTTCACCCGTGCGCAACGGTATTTACGATATGTTCGGTTTGGACGGCGCCAGCATTCGTATCGGCGCAGATTGGGGTATTACCAACCACCTGATGGTCGGTTTTGGCCGCAACAGCTATGAAAAAGTGCTTGACGGCTTTGCTAAATACAAAATTTTGCGCCAGTGCAGCGGCAAAAAGAATATTCCGATTACGCTGATTTATTTGATTGACGCACAATTGCGTACCCAAAAATTTGCTGACGAAACCCGGAAAAATTATCTCAGTTCCCGCCTGACTTACACCCACCAGATTTTGATCGGCCGAAAATTCAACGAAAGCCTGACATTTCAGTTGATGCCGACGCTGATTCACCGTAATTTGACCACCAGCAAAACCGACAAGAATGATGTTTATGCCATCGGGGTTGCCGGCCGGGTGAAACTGACCAAACGGGTGGCTTTCAACGCCGAATATTATTATGTTCCGAGCGGACAATTGGATGCATCGTATGCCAACTCGCTCAGCCTCGGATTTGACATTGAAACGGGCGGCCACGTGTTCCAGTTTCACTTTACCAACTCGCGCGATATGACCTACAAAGGTTTTATCACGGAAACGGGTGAAGACTGGTTTTACAAAAATGCAGGTGGCAAATTCATGAGCGGCATCCGCTTTGGTTTCAATATTTCGCGGGTGTTTACGATGTATCGCCCGAAACGATTTATGGAGTAGAAAGAGGAGCCGGCAAAGATTTTAGCCTAGGCAGCCTATTCTTTCGGCGGTTATATGATTAAAAAAGCCGCTACTCATCAGATGACTTTGAGTCATCAAATGAGTAGCGGCTTTTTTAATCATATTGCGATAGGCGTTGTCGCGCTTGGCTTAATGTTAATGTCGCGACCCTGTCTATGATTACTCGGCTATTATTCCCCAAATATCTCTTTCAATTTCTGCCCCAATTGCTCGCCCCGGATGTTGCGCGCAATGATTCGGCCGTCCTTTCCCACCAACACCGTTTGCGGAATGGATGTGACAGAATAAAGATTGGCGTATTGGCTTTGCCAGCCTTTCAGGTCGCTGATATGATTCCAGGTCAGTTCGTCCTGTTTGATGGCGCCTCTCCATGCGCTGATTTCGCGGTCGAGGCTTACACCCAGCACTTCGAATCCTTTTTCCTTGTATTTTGCGTAGTTCGCTTTTACGTTCGGGTTTTCTTTCCGGCAAGGTCCGCACCAGCTGGCCCAGAAGTCGATCAATACCACTTTGCCGCGCAGTCTGCTGAGGGCGAAAGAGCCGCTGTCGGGCGTCATGCCTGCAATTTCAGGCGCTTCAAAGCCTGGCGTGAAGGTGGATGATTTTTTCAGTTCAAAATCGAGGCGGTTGATTTCACCCATGTCCTGCGTTTTGTACAGATCGATATAGGTGCGCGCCCACTGCGGGTAATTTTGGCTGTTGGCGTTTTTAGCGGCATTGATAACGCCGCTCAAGGCCATACGGTGCGTTCTGGAACCGGCGGGCAATTTGGCGAGCATGGCCTCTACATAAGCCTTTACTTCATCCTGATTCGCGCCTACTTTGGCGAGTGCGTCGTGGAATGACTCGAAGGCGGTCGTAACATCGGGCAGTTCGTCATAGATGCGATCGCCAGTGAAGTTAGTCGAAGCGAAATATTGTTTGGAAAGGAACTCCGCTTCATTTTTAAAGCCTTTTTGGCCTGAATATTCGGGTTTCAGGTATAAGGTAGCCACATGCCAAAGCAGGTTATTGGCTGTTTTCAGCGAGTCGAGGTATTTTGTTTTGGCCTGCGTCAGGCTATTAATGCGTGTCACAGCAGCCTGTTGCTCGGCGCCGTTTGAACCGACGTATGCTGTATGCGCGTCATCGCTTTCCTGGCGGAATTGTTCAATGCGCTTCATCATCAGTTCATAATTTTTATTCGCCTTGGAACCGGATGTGCGCCCTTTGTGCATAACCGCGAAGTTGGAATAGAACATCACTTCGCTTTCTTCGCCTAAAATCACTTTAGCAACCGAACTTTCGTTTTGACCAAGCAGGTAAAAACGCGCTTTGGAAGCAGGCAAGGTGAAAACGTACATGCTGTCGGAAGCACGGCGACCGCCCTTTGCAACAACTTTGGTTGCCAGGCCCATCGGCTCAAATAAAGAAACGCTGTCGATATTTGAAGATACATTATACAAGCGGCAGATAAGCGAAACCGTGCCGCCTTTTCCCGGAGCAGGCGCCTGCTTGGAATCTGTTTTCTGAAAAGCCAACAGGAATGTCGGCAGCAAGAGTAAGGGAATTAAAAATTTCATATCTTAATTTAGTACGGTGATTGATCGAAAAGGATGACAAAATTAGGGGATTCGCTGCCTTTAATGCGACAATTAAACGTTAACAAGCCCTTAATTTCGATTAGCGCAAGATTAATTGAGGGTTACAGCACCTTGATTTTCCTTGATTTGGTGTATAATTCGGAAATTCCAGTGGCAGAAACGCCGTTGATGGTTGTTTTCACCAGCCGTTTCCGAACGATGTAAAGCGACCAGTCGCCGGGTTGCAATTCGGCCAATTTGGCGGCCGGGAACTCAATTTTCGACTCCGACCCTTGGGAAATCAGTTCAATTGAAACGGTTTTCGCTGTTTTTTCTTGTTCCCAAAGCAACACCATACTCTCGCCTTTTTGCAGGGAAGGGCCATCCCATTTGAACGTAGCCGCTTGGTTACGGTGGAGGGTGTCATGTTCAAATCTGAAATTATTGAGGGGCGCTAACGGCAAATTGAACGCATACTCCTTATTTTTTTTATCTGTCCAGGTAAATTTATGATCCGTTGAAAAGCTTGTTTTAAATTCACGCCGATATTGTACACCCTGAATTTCCATTGCTTTCATTGGTTCATTTTGAAATTTGATTCCCCCGGGAATTTCGACCCCAACATTACTGGTAGCGCCTTCAAATACATGACATTCCGCTTTTTCGATACCCTGCGATTCGTCGAAACGGACATAACAATTAAAGGTGTATATTTTGTTGTTTTCCGGTGCGGCACAATAAGAAAATGCCAATGTGGTCAGAATTGAAAAAAAGATAGGCTTCGTCATTAGGTCTAAATATCTTTGCCGCCTATCGGCGATCATGATGAGTTGGTGGAAATTTGTAGCGGCAAAGTTCAGTCAATGAAACGGTATTGCCAACTTCTTTCACGAATCCAATTGCTGTATTCACATTCCCCCAAAGGCCATTTACACAATCCGACAAAATCGTTAAAAAAAAGCCTGCTATATTCGACCTATTGTTTGCATGGAAAGCGTGTTGATTACGGATGATTGCCATCCACTTTTGATGAAAGGATTGGAGGAACTCGGTTTTGCCTGTACATTTCAACCGGATATCACACCGGACGAAACGCTTCGGGTTATTCCTGACTTTAGCGGTTTGATTATCAATAGCAAGATTATCGTGGACCGGAATTTTTTGGACAAAGCGCAAAAATTGCGGTTTGTAGGGCGCTTAGGTTCTGGAATGGAAATCGTAGACCGGGCTTATACCGCTTCCAAGGGCGTACATGTTTTGAGTAGCCCGGAAGGCAATCGGAATGCGGTGGCAGAACAAGCCTTGGGGATGTTGTTAACGCTTTGCAACCATTTAATCCGAGCGGATAAAGAAGTGCGGCAATTTTTGTGGCGCAGAGAGGCCAATAGAGGTTGGGAATTGCGCGGAAAGACGATCGGTATCATCGGTTGCGGGCACACAGGAACGCAGTTTTCCCGAAAACTTGCCGGCATGGAAATGCGGGTGCTTGGATATGATAAATACGTAAGCGGTTATGCGAAGGGAATGCCCTGGATGGAAGAGACGGATTTGACTACAATTCAACAGGAAGCAGATATTATCAGTTTGCACCTGCCGCTTACAACGGAGACGAAACATTTTGTGGACGAGGCATTTATAAACCGCTGCAAACCTGGTTTTATTTTAATCAACACGGCGCGTGGAACATGCATTGATACGGCAGCCGTCATTGAGGGTTTAGCAGACGGAAGGATTGGCGGCGCTTGCTTGGATGTATTTGAAAATGAAAAAACATCGACATATTCAGCCGCCGAAAAGGCGATGTACGGTCGATTATACGGTTTTGAAAATGTTGTCCTCACACCGCATATTGCCGGTTGGACGCACGAGTCAAAACAATTGCTTGCAGAAACGCTTTTAGAGAAAATAAAAGGGATTTTGTAGTATAGATTTACTATCATTGCGCCCTTTTAGGATTACATTTCATGTTTTTAACCACTGTTCTATGGTACGTTCTTTACTATTAACCCTCGCGATGCTTCTGAGCGCCGGAGCCGTGCTTGCCCAGTCAACCGTTTTGACTGGTAAGGTAACGGACGATAAAGGCGAAGCGCTCATTGGGGCAACCGTAAAAGTGCTGAAAGGCGCTGATTTCGTGAAAGGGACTATTACCGACTTCAACGGCGATTACCGTATGCAGATCGACCCTGGCAGCTATGATCTGGAAACATCCTATACGGGTTTTTCCACAGCGCGCCAGACGGGCGTACAGGTCTTGTCGGGCAAAATCAACACTTTAGACATTCCGATGTCTAATTCGGTCTTGAATGAGGTGATAATTTCTTCCTACAAAGCTCCGCTGATCGAGCAAGACAAAACTTCGGGCGGCCAAACGCTGACTTCCGAACAAATTAAAAACCTTCCAACACGTAGCGTAAACGCGGTCGTAGCGACCACTGCCGGTACAACGTCGGTTGACGGCGGCGAGGTAAACATCAAAGGCTCACGGGCCAATGGTACAAACTACTACGTTGATGGTATCCGGGTTCAGGGATCTTCTACAGTTCCAATTCAGGATATCGAGCAATTACAGGTAATTACCGGCGGTTTGGGCGCTGAATACGGCGACGTAACCGGTGGCGTTATTTCGGTAATCACAAAAGGCCCGGCCAGTGAATACCACGGCGGGATTGAGGTAGAAAACTCAAATGGCCTGGATCCTTATGGTTATTTGCTTGCAACGGCCAACGTAAGCGGCCCGATCCTGAAGAAAAAAGAAGCCAACGGTGCAACGCGCACTGTGATTGGTTTCCGTATGTCGGGACAATACAGAAATCAAAAAGACGATGATCCGCCGGCAGTTCCGGTGCATTACGTCAAAGAAAGCGTATTGGCTAATTTAGAAAAACATCCATTGACTAAGGTAAATGGGTTCACTGTAAACTCTGCCGAAAAACTTACCAATGATTCGGTAAATGTTTACAAATACAATCCTTACCAAAATCGTAAAAATGTCGACTTAACCGGCAAACTTGATTTCCGGCTTACCGATAAAATCGACATCAGTCTTACCGGCACCTTTGCCGACCAACAAAACAAATTTAATCCGACAAATGACGGGTATGCTTCCTGGGCTATTGTAAATGCGCAGAACAATCCAACGGATTATAACCGTCGTTATCGTGGATTGGCTCGTTTCCGCCACCGCTTGGGCAACAGCGACGAACCGGAAAGCGCTTCGAGCAATAAAGTGACTATTTCAAATGCCAGCTACCAAATCCAATTTGGGTTTGAACGCGGTAACACACATAGAAATGACTCCCGCCACGGTAATAACGTATTCGATTACGGATACATGGGCCGTTTCGGATTTAACTACGTTCCCGTTGCCGGCCCGGATGATTCTACCGGTTTGATTGTACACACAGGAAACCGCGAACAATTTACTGGTTTCCAGCCAGGTTACATCAATGCTGCCGGCAAATTGGTGATTCCAAACGGCGGTAAAGGTTCAAATGGCGAACAGAATGGCCAAGGTGGTTTGGTTGCGTACAACGAATTTGCCGATCCGCAATTCTACGCTTCTTACCTGGCGCAAAACGGCAAACTTTCCACAACTTATGACGATGTTTGGGGTGGTATGTATGCCAACGTAAATACGCTGTACAACAGGATTAGAAAAACACAGGAAGATGTGTTAACCATTAGCGCGAGCAGCAGTTTTGACCTTAAATTAGGCAAAACCGGTACGCACAACATCCAATTTGGTTTGTTGAACGAACAGCG
>JBAXTB010000197.1:0-10851 GCA_037130425.1 Bacteroidota bacterium | reverse complement strand
ATTCAGGAACAAAAACCGATCTGTTTCGACCAAGGCCCGGTTAATCAGTACGCACCGGAAGCGTATTGGGATTATGCCAAATGGGTGTCTGTCGTAAGCGCCCGATATGGCGCCAGGAATGTTTGCAACAACCCCTTTGATCCTACATGCGGGCTGCTGCGTAGCGCCGTCATGGATGGCGATGTTGTTGGGGCAGGTGTTTCCGGACTCGGTTTTTTGAAGTACATGGAATTGGGCAATGAGCCGGACAAATGGTGGTACGATGATGTGAATCGCAACACGCCCAATGCTTTATACCAAATGATGCCGCAACAATACGCCGCGCTTTTGGATGCCGCTTATGACGGGGCAGGAAAAAGCCCGTCGTTTTTGATTCCCGGCGACCCTGGCTCTTATCTTGGCATAAAAAATATTGATCCCCAAATCAAAGTCGCCATGGCGGGTTTGTCCGAATTCAGGGGGCGGTACATGATTGAAATGCTGGAAAGCGCATACTCC
This sequence comes from Bacteroidota bacterium, assembly GCA_037130425.1. Classification (GTDB taxonomy): domain Bacteria; phylum Bacteroidota; class Bacteroidia; order Chitinophagales; family Saprospiraceae; genus M3007. The sequence continues at coordinate 10,353 of JBAXTB010000197.1, read as the reverse complement.
TTGCGCGCGTCGAACCCGGCGATTGCCAAAAAAATCCCGTTCGATATTCTGAACATCCACCATTATTGTAGCAGCAACCCTTTTATAGGCGCAGATTATATCAATCAACCGGCTTTATGGAACAACTACGATTATTTTGGTTTCAATGACAAGGGTGTTAGCCCCGAACAATGCCAACTTCGGAAGCGCTATGAACGCTATTTAGAACGCCTGATTACTGAAATACCGACCGATGCTATTCGCAAGGAATTGCTCAAAATGCAGTACTGGCTTTCTGAATTCGGCTACGATACCAACAAAGGCTCCTGGGTAAAGGCCGTTTTGGAACAGAACAACCAGTCTTATTTTACCACACAGGCACAATGGTTGGTGCGTTCTTATTTGGAACTCGCCGCTGTTGAGTATGAATACGAAGGCCAAAAAATGGTACTCGATAAAGTGGCTGCCTTTGATTTGCGCGATGTAGGGCCGCACGGCGAAGATGTTGATGCCAGCCCCAATGGCGGTTTGTTCACCCATTCCGGTTTACTGACCAATGATTTTAAACCCAAACGCTCCTGGTATCATATCCAAACCATGATTCATGTGCTGGGGGACACTAAATTTACCAAAGACCTGAACCCGACCGGCGCCATTCAATTTGATAATGGAGGCGCCGCGCCGCGCATTTTTTATTTTAAAAACCCTGACGGCAAACGCGTGCTCGCTATTTGGTCGCCGACCGCTACTAAAGTTACAGATCGACATCTTACGATTCCCTTATCCGTTTTGGCTCAAAATGCAAGCGATTACGGCATCAGCGCAACAGACCGGTATACGATTATTCAACCCACTGACAATAATGAAGCGGGCGCTCGACTTGGCTTTGATGTAAGCGGAGGCAATTTAAAATTGGACGCCTCAACGGTATCCATTTCTGAAACGCCGATTTATGTGGTACTTGGCCAAAAAATAAGCGATCCGGCGGTCCGTTATCCGGCTGCGACACCAAGACTTAGCCCTTATTGCAATGAAGCTTTGCTGGAATGGAATCCCGCTTCTTCCAATGGCTGCACCTGGAATATTTATTATGCTCGTAAAAACCTCTTGCCGGTTTACACCAATTGCATGGATTACAAATCGGTTGATTTGTTGGGTAATGGCGTAGTACAAACTTATCGGACGGGCGTACCCTTGGAAACCGGGCGTTTGTTGTTGAATGGACTGGCTGCCTCCACGCCATACGTCTTGTTTTTAGTGTATGTAAATGCCGCTGGAATTCCCGCAAACGAACCGCTCGTGTTTTGTTTTTCAACCACCGACATAAGGCCCTGCGTGTTTAACCCGTGTTTTACCATTACAGCGCCGGAGGGCTGTTTAGGTGCGTACGCAACTGATTATAATAAATTAGCCATTGAAAATGAAGGCACTACCTATAATTTTGATTGCCCGCCAACGCAACAAGGCCCTTATACTGGCGGCGACCCTAAGAATATCATCAATTGCGCTGCTTATTCAACGGGTACGGGTTGTGGAAATCCGTTTTTATTCCCGGATTCTCAACTTTGGTCGGTTTGCAATAAGCCGGAGGTCGTCGTCGAATTCAAAACGCCTGTATTGTTGAATGCGATCAAGTTTTACCACCACAGCGGAAGCGATTTGGTGGAAATCTATTACGGCTCTTGTAAAAAACCGAATGAGCGTATTTATGTAACTACGTTTAGGCCAAATTCTTGTAATACCTGGGTTTCACTAAACGAAAACATGCCCTTGGCGCCGGTTTCTAAACTTTATTTTAGAAAAATAACCGCGCGCGGGCGCAACATAAACCCAAATGTAAAAATCGGCAAACTCCATTTTTGCGGCTCATTCTCGACAGATTGCGGTTCTATTGAAAATCGGCAAAATATGATTCCCGACTTAAATGAAACACAGGATGCGTTCTGTTTGTCTCCAAACCCCGCAACAGGTGAAGTAAAGGCGCGCTGGGGCCGACCTAATTATAGCACGATTCGGCTGTTTAACCTTGCGGGATCACTCGTCCTCTCAATGCCCTTGTCGGACGATCAAAAACAGGCAAGGCTTGATGTTCATGGCTTGCCCCAAGGCGTGTATGTGGTCGAACTTGAAGGCGAAGGGATGGCGCCGCTTAGAACGCGTTTGATGTGTGCGCATTAAGTTGTTGTAAATCAGGACAATATACTTTCTAAGCGAATCCCGCGCGATCCTTTAAGCAATACAAGGGTGTTTTCTAATTGTTGCGCGTTGTACCATTGTTTGGCCGCTTGAGCATCAGGAAAATGCAAAGCCTTGTATTTTTGGAAATCAGTGCGACCAAACGCAGGTCCGACCAATACTAATTGATCAAATTTCATGCGGGCCGCTAAGCGGAGGATGGCGGCATGTTCCTTGTCGCTGTTCTCACCCAGTTCGAGCATATCGCCAAGGATGGCTATTTTTCTGGTGGCCGACAAACTGCGCAAGGTTTCCAGGGAGGGCGCCATGCTGGAGGGGTTGGCATTGTAAGCGTCTAAAATAATGGTTGTTGAGCCGTTTCGGATCAATTGTGAGCGGTTGTTGGAGGGCACATACGCTTCAATGGCCGCCCTGATTTTGTGTGCAGGCACCTTGAAATAAATCCCAAGTGCAATGGCTGTCATGATATTGTTAAAATTATGCAGACCAACCAAATTGGATTGTACCTGAATTAGCTCCCCTGTTCCGTCGGCAATAAAACCCGCTTGTATAAAGGGGATTTCGGCTAATAATTGCACTTCAAGTGCGCCACTGTAAGAAACAGGGTGGCCGGTTCTCATGTAACACACTTTCCGATGGTTGCGCCGGGTCATGGCGCCCAAATATTTTTCAGAAAGGTTGACAAAAATGCATCCTTTATGATGCGCCAAATAATGGTACAACTCGGCTTCGGCCTTTTTAACGCCTGCCAAATTACCAAAACCTTCCAAATGCTCTTTACCGATATTGGTCAACAATCCGTGTGTCGGGCGCGCGATGTTACAAAGTTCAAGGATGTCGCCTGGTTGGTTGGTACCCATTTCAATGACTGCCACCTCCGTTTCCGGCTGCATTGCCAATAACGTGAGCGGCACACCGATCTGGTTATTCAGGTTTCCTTTTGTAAAATGGCAGGGATAATGACTCGAAAGAATGGCCGAAACCAGTTCTTTGGTGGTTGTTTTTCCATTTGAACCACCGATTGCAATAATCGGTATATCAAATTGCAGGCGGTGTTTGGTACTAAGTTGTTGGAGAGCCTTCAATGTATCGGGCGCATGAAGCAGGCGATCTCCCTGGAGTTTCGGATCATCTACGACGGCATAAGCGGCGCCTTGTTCCAGGGCTTTGATTGCAAATTGATTCCCGTCGAAGTTTGCTCCGCGAAGGGCAAAAAACAGGCAACCCGGACTAAGCGCGCGGGAATCGGTACACACAATTGGGTGTTCGAGAAAAATCTGGTAAAGCTGATCGATCGATGTCAAGGCGTTCATGATTTCGATTGCAAACGTATTCAATGCCTGTCGAAAACAAAAACGGGAAGACAATTTGTCTTCCCGTTTTTTATAAAAACCGGCTACCCAAAATGTATTTCAGGTATAAATCCGAATACTAATCGTAACGGCGGTGGTTCTTTTTCTTTTTCGTTTTAAAGTAGTTTCCTTCCGGTTCATCATTACCGGTTGGAGCACCTTTACGCGTCATGCTGCAACGGAAACCAACAGTGCGGCTCGATTTTTCTTCTTCCATGTAGCGACGTGTGCCTGGAGAAAGCCAGAAAGCGCGGTCAGCCCATGAGCCGCCTTTGATTACGCGGGCGTGGTCGCTGATCAGCGTGCTGATACCATAGCGGTATTCAACGAGCGATTCTTTATCACCGTCGAGGTAGTTGTACACTTCCGGGCGTTTGTAGTTATCGCGGAGCGCAGTTGAAGTGGTATCCATTTTTTGGTATACCAATGCACCAAGGCTGTCTTTTACGACTGGAGCGCCTGTTTCGGGGTCAATTTTCTTCGTTTTGAAGATATTACCACGGTACGGGTTCAAATCATGCTGCTGCGAATCTTCCAAATCGGAAGCCGTCATCGGACGATAAAGGTCGGCTGTCCATTCATTTACGTTACCGGCCATGTTGTACAAACCGAAGTCATTCGGCCAGTTGGAAAGCACTGGAGAAGGCGTAAACGCCTTATCGTTCAGAGCGCCAGCCATACCGCCATAGTCACCGGCGCTGCGCTTGAAGTTGGCAAGCATGTGGCCTTGGTATTTATTGCGTTTTTGGTAGCGCACCGTATTGCCGTTCCAAGGATAAATACGACGATCACTGATCAATTCGTCTTTACCGGTAGCCTGATTTCCGACCAGCGAAAGTGCTGCATATTCCCATTCAGCTTCTGTTGGGAGGCGGTATTCAGGCAGCAAAATGCCGTCTTCGTGGCGTACGCGACGTTCTCCACCAGTTTTTTTATCTGGAAGGTTTTTCCGAACGCTTGGCTCATACTGACCTACGAGGTAGGCATCAGTATTGAAGTTGTTTTCATTTTTCTGATCCGTGTTCGGGTCAATGATACCGCGTTTGATGAGGATCATTTCGTTAACCCGGTCAGTACGCCATTTGCAGTACTCCGTTGCTTGTCTCCAGTTGATACCTACTACCGGATAATCATCGTAGTCCGGGTCGCGGAAATAGGATTCAACCAACGGTTCGTTGTAGGAAAGTTCATCGCGCCATACCAAGGTATCAGGCAATGCGCGTTTCCAAACTTCCGGATACGTTTCACCAAAAACGCGATCAACCCAATAGAGGTACTCGCGGTAGTCGATGTTGCGGACTTCCGTTTCGTCCATGTAGAACGACGAAACAGTCACCCGACGCGGAACGTTGTTCCATTCGAAGGTCACATCCTGATCGGTAAGTCCCATTGTATAGGTACCACCCTCGATCAGAACGAGATTTGGACCTGTTTCCTGGCCCTCGTAATCAGTTTTTTCAAAGCCACCCCATTTCTGGTCGTTGTATTTCCAGCCGGTAGTTGACGAACTTTCAGATTTACGTCCGCAACTAGCCAGCACGAAAACCAGCAGGAGTAAGCTTAACCCGTGAATGAGAGTTTTTTTCATTGTATTAAAAGCAGTTTTTGAAAAATGAGCAGCAAATGTAGGCAAATAAAACATTTCACAATTCCCAACTCACCAAATTTAACGAGCATAGTTGAAATTATTGGAACATTCTGAGGCAATCATTGAGGTCAACACGCTTTTTTTTCTTCCGCAGGCCGTCATTCTGGTCAAACAGCATCCCGATTGTAAGTTCGAAAGTGCCGCCTGATTTGCCGGCAAGTCTCGAAACCGTCATGTCGTAACTGATGCCGAATTTAAAAACACCTTCCTTAAAACCCGCCAGCAAAATAGCCGCGTCTGCATTGCGAAAAGTGTGCCGAAACCAGGCGCCACAAAATATTGATCCCATTCCTGCGTAAGCACCGATATTTAATTGTTTATATGGCCCTTGTGCCGTAAACATAAAATTCGGAGAAATAAACGAGGGTGGGCGCAACTTATTGCCCTTCTTAACAATCAAGTCCATGCCGCCGTGCAAAATATAACGAATCGGCAGCCCGGCCTGAATATTGTCGTTGATAAGCAAAATGCCTTCTCGCGGACTATTTATGTGTTTTAGGGCGCCACCCAGATAAAATTTTTCACTGAGCAGCAATAAACCAGTAGAAATATCAAAATTTGTTCGGTTGGTGACATCCGGACGAATTTCATTCGTGTTGTAACTAATCCCGTTGATCGCGTCAATTTGGTCGGGAAAAATAAGTTTGTCCCAGTTCAAATTTGTTTGTTGCAACCCGGCTTCGACCCCTAACCGCACATCAAGATTGTCGGTCAAATGAAGCCGATACGCATAAACAGCAGAGAAGCGGTTTGTTTTCAGAATACCGTTGCCGGCATTGTCGCCTTCCAGGTTAAACCCGATTCCACTGTTTAATTTATCTAAGCTTTGTTCATAGTAAAGGCCGTAAGTACGGTACACACTGTTTAAATCAAGCCATTGGTTTCGGTAAGCGGCGCCCATGCGTGGAGCAAAAGCGCTACCCGCAAAACCGGGGTTAAATTGCAAAGGCATGGCATAAAACTGTGAGAACACAGGATCTTGGGCGGCAAGTGTGCCCCCTACCAACAACAGTATGGCGGTGATCAGTTTTCTCATGTGTGTTTTTTACCGCTGAAAAGTCTGCTTTTTTTACGGCATCCACAAACGAAACGCTGCAAGTTTTTTTGAATTGTTTGAATCAGGCTTTTTTTTACACGGTAATCACCTTTAACGGCCCCCAGCGCAATAACATTTCAAGTACGAGGAGGCAAAATGCTGCATCCAATAACCAGAAAAACAGTTCGGATGTGCGCCGGACGGTCTTGGTTGTGACCTTCGTTTTTTCCAAACTTTCTATTTCGGCGTAAATTTCCTGTAAGTCATTTTCTGTTTTGGCCCGATAAAATTTGCCGCCGGTAAAATTGGCCAGTTGCGTCAGCATCTCTGTATCAAAATGCATGTCGCGCGGCGCAAAAGCGAAACTGCCGTCGGGCCGAAGGTAACTGGGCGACTCCACCACGCCATCTGTACCGATACCGACCGTGTACACCCGGACACCCAAGGCGCGCGCGATGGAGGCAGCCTGCATCGGGCCAATACTTCCGGCGTTTTGCTCGCCATCGGTTATCATGATAATCACTTTACTAAGCGCCTTGCTGTCTTTCAGGTGGTTCACGGCTGTAGCAATGCCCATACCGATAGCAGTTCCGTCTTTGAGGCGGCCCACTTGCAGGTTGTTGATGAACGCTTGTAAAATGCGACGGTCGTTGGTCAGCGGGCATTGGGTAAATGCGCCGCCTGAAAACACGACCAGTCCTAAACGGTCGTAAGGTCGACGCCCGATGAAGTCAACGGCCATTTGTTTGGCTACGGTTAATCTATCCGGCTCAAAATCGCGGGTAAGCATGCTCGGCGAGACGTCCATGGCCAGCATGATGTCCACGACTTCGGCTTCAACTTTTTCTTCATGCCAAAGCCGTTGCGGCCGCGCCATTGCTACAATGACCAACACAATGACGGCCCAGCGCAGCACCTGCAGCCAGCTGCGCGCATACACGACCCAGGTTTTTACGCCTTTCATGGCCGCTTGCCGCGAAACTTGCAACACGACATGCCGCTTACGGGCTGCCCGCCTGTACACCAGGATGAGCAGCGGCAATAAAAGCAATAGTAAAAGCCAAAATGGTTGCGCGAATGTCACGAGGGTTGCGTTTTTTCGATGATTTCCTGCGCTACGAGCAGGTTTTTTTCATGGGTATCTTTGGGTGGTATGGTACCGGCAAATTTTACAAAATCCGTTCGGTTCAAGAGGTTTTCAAGGTTTTTTTCCAAATTTGAAGGAAAAGAGACCTTTTTTAGCAGCTCCATGATTTCCGCTGTGGTCGATTCCAGCGCCGCCACCTCGTAGCGCCGCTCGATGTATTCGCGGACAATCATGCTTAGGGAAACGTAATAGGACATTTCCTGGCCTTGTGCCCAAGGTTTTTCCATTGACAGCCGTTTCAGTTTTTGCAGGGCAAGCAAATGGGGTGGGGTAACGGGCACAAATACCGGGGCGGGTGCCTGTATAACGGCTTTGGGTTTTGCATTTTGATTTCGCCTGCGCAAATACCAAAATACGCCCAGGATCAAACAAAGTACGGCCAGCCCTTCCGGCAAATAGTCAGTCCAGGCGACGGGTTCCCGTACAATTTCCCGAATATCATCCATTTCGGCAATTTCAGCCGTTGAGCGGGTGGGGGTAACGGTCAATTGAAGCGGGTTGGTCGATATGCTGTTTCCCAAATGATCGTGGACGACTAATGGCGGTAGTTCAAGGGTGGCGCTGTCAAATGCGATCAACGTGAATTGTTGTACCCATTTCGGACCGGAGCGGCGCCATTCGGTTTTAGACAGGATATTTTGTGCCGGCAACAGGCTTGCCCAGGCGCCGAAATCGACCCGCACCGGTTCCACATTGGAGCCGGTAAAAAGCACGCGCAAGGCAAAAGTGTCGCCCGTTTCAATTTTGGCAGGGTCAAATGTTGCATTGGCCGATGCCTGGCCTGAAACAATCGTCCGGCTAAGCAGTAGCAGTAAAATATTGAATAAAAGCCCTCTTCTAACCATGCGTCACTGTTTTTGAACGTTGGGCAAAAAACTTCATCAACGCGTACACATAAGGCTGGTTGGTACACAAACTCAGGAAATCGGCCCCAGCCTTTCGGAACAAGGCTTGTGTTTCGGCTGTATGGTTTTCAAAACTATGCCAATACTGTCGGCGCAAGCGATTGCTGGTTGTATCCACCCAAACCTGCGCGCCGGTTTCCGCATCAGCCACCCGCAACACGCCCACATCAGGCAAGTCGCGTTCCAGCGGGTCCCAGCAATGAATACCGATACAGTCGTGCCTGCGCGCAAGGATGCGCAAGGCGTCATCATAATTATTGGCTAAAAAGTCAGATAACACAAAACAAACGCTTCGTTTTTTTAACCCGTTATGGATATAACGCAGTGCGCCCGCTAAATCAGTCCCGCGACCAACCGGCTTAAAAATCAGAATTTCCCGAATAATGCGCAGGATATGTTGGCGACCTTTTTTAGGCGGTATATACAATTCAATACGGTCGGAAAACAGCATGACACCCACTTTATCGTTGTTGGCAATGGCAGAAAAGGCTAAAACGGCGCACAATTCTGTCAAATACTCTGCTTTAAACTGCGTATGGCTGCCGAATACCGCCGAGCCGCTCACATCCACCAGCAACATCATGGTATTCTCGCGCTCTTCGTCGAACACCTTTATATATGGTTCGCCCGTGCGCGCGGTCACGTTCCAGTCGATGGCGCGTACATCGTCGCCGGGATAATACAAACGCACCTCGCTAAACGACATACCGCGTCCCTTAAAGGCACTGTGGTAGCCGCCCGAAAACAGGTGACTGCTCAAGCCGCGGGTTTTGATTTCGATGCGGCGAACCTTTTTTAGAATGTCGTCCATAGGGAATATCGAACAGATGAATATCGAATATCGAATGTCGAACGGGGGCGTTGCGCTGGGTATTGGGTTAGGGCAACCAAAGAATGTTGAATATTAAACTGGGTGTTTGTTATTTGATCCATAAGATCTTATGCGCAACGCTCCCGTTCGACATTCGATATTCATCTGTTCGATATTCGATATTCAACTTTCACTTCATGTTTGACTTTGCGGTTGTGATGCTTTTGACAAAAATTGAAATAAGTTCATTGCATTCGGTTGTAATGGGATCTAATTTTTTCGGTTCAAAATAGTTTCGTTTCTGAATGATTTTGAGGCAAATAGCGGTTTCACGAAGTTCTTTTAGACCGATTTTCATCTTATGAATAAAATCCGCTCTTGATTCGGCGGCCTGCGCTTCGCCATATAAAAGGGCGGGCGCTGTACCTGAACGAATGATTTGACCACACAAATATTTTCCAATCTGATCGCCCGGTATTGATTCTGCCACAGCGTAAATGCGCACCGTAAAATCTATCAATCGCCCCTCCAGATCATATTTCGGCTTGGTAGAATCCTCAACAAAAAAGACAATTTCATCTTCCATAACCCAAAGATTTTCAATCCATTATTCTTAAAACCAGGAGCAACGCCCTCCTTCGATATTCGATATTCATCTGTTCGATATTCGATATTCCTATGGGATCACAATCGTTCCCAAAATCTTTTCCACAATATTTTCCTGCGTAATATTCTCTGCTTCTGCTTCAAAGGTCAGTCCGATGCGGTGGCGCATGACGTCGGGGCAGATGGCGCGCACATCTTCAGGGGTTACAAATCCGCGGCGTTTGATAAAGGCCAAGGCGCGGGCGGCTTTGCCAAGTGCAATGGTGGCACGCGGCGAAGCGCCGTAGTTAATCAAGGGCGCGAGTTGTTTCAGGCCGAATTGTTCCGGATTCCGGGTTGCAAACACAATATCGAGGATGTATTGCTCGATTTTCGGATCCACGTATATCTTTTTCACGGCCTGCCGAGCCTTCACGAGGGTTTCAAGTGATACCACTTTTCTGATCGGAATATCATCATCGTTCATGTTGCGGCGCATGATCGTGCGTTCGTCTTCCATAGTGGGGTAGCCGATTTTCACTTTCAGCAAAAAACGGTCGGCCTGGGCTTCCGGCAGGGGATAGGTGCCTTCCTGTTCGATGGGGTTTTGGGTGGCGAGCACCAAAAATGGTTCTTCCAGCGGGAAAGTTTCGTTGCCGATGGTCACCTGGCGTTCCTGCATGGCTTCCAGCAG
>JBAXTB010000196.1:0-10892 GCA_037130425.1 Bacteroidota bacterium | reverse complement strand
GTGCCCGGCTTTAATACCTGTGATTCAGTATTAATCACGACCACCACCTTGTTTCCCCCCATTACGACAAACAAGACGGATTACACTTGCAGACCTGCTGAGGCAGGGGTATTTACCGTACTGTTGCATACCGCCGCCGGTTGCGACTCGACAGTCATTTCAACAGTCATTTACGACGCCTCGCTGATTGATACCACTTACTTGAACACCTTCACTTGCGACCAAACCCAGGCAGGAACCACCTCACATCTTCTTACCTCCTCAACCGGTTGTGATTCTTTAGTAATTAGTAAAGTCGTTTATGACCCGACCCAGTGTTCGCTGGTCGCCAATACCATCACCACCCCCGCGTCTTGTAACAACAATAACGACGGCAGCGCAACCATCACGGTAAGCACAGGCGCCGCGCCTTTCCAATATACCTGGACGGATGCTGCCGGACATACCGGCACGGGACAAATTACGGCCATCAACACGCCCGCACTAATTAGCGGCTTGTCGGCCGGCAACTTTACCGTGAGTATTACGCAGTCGGCTGGCCCAAGTTCAGTGATAACGGCCATCATTCCTGCCCCTGCGCCCCTGATCGTACAGGCCACGGCACAACCTGCGTACAACGGCTTTGCTGTGAGTTGCGCCGGCGCGTCCGACGGCTCGGCTACCACTACGGCTACGGGCGGTACCGCCCCGCTTCAGTTCGCTTGGAACAGCGGCGGAACAGGCCAAACCTGCAATAACCTGAAAGCGGGCACATACACGGTCACTGTAACCGACCAAAACAATTGTACCAACAGCGCATCCGTCGTGTTGTCTGCGCCGCCGCCGCTTGTGCTGCATATAAACGTAGACAAACCGGAATGTGGCGTCAATACTTCCGAAGCCACAATTACGACCACCGGAGGCGTCAATCCGTACACCATTTTGCTCGATAGCGCCGTCGTATCGGGCGCTTTCCCGGCATTACCGCCCGGCAATCACCAGGTTATCTTAACAGACGCCAACCTTTGTGCAACCGATACCATGTTCAATGTGTTTCCCAAATCGCCCGGTTTTATTTCCCTGCCGGCAGATACAATCGTTCAATTGGGCCAAACTTTAACAATATCGGCGCAAACCAATACCGACGTTTGGGCAAGTCTTACCTGGACGCCGCTACCCGATCCGAATTGCGCCGCTTGCCTGCAACAAACCTGGATGCCGACAACATCAGGCCCGCTTTCCGTTACCTTAGTGGATACCGGCGGCTGTGTTACAATGGCCAGCATGTACATCCGGGTAAAACAACAAGCCCAAATCTATATTCCGAACGTCATTTCACCAAACGGCGACGGCAATAATGATGTGTTCCTGATTGGCGCAAACCCTTCAGTCAGCCGAATTGATGAGTTAAACATCTTTGACCGCTGGGGTAATTTAGCCTATCACCTCAGCGCGCCAATCGCGCCAAACCTGTGGCCTGGATGGGATGGAACCATGGGCGGAAAGAAAGTCGGACTGGGTGTTTATGTATTTTACATGCGGATAAAACTGCTAAACGGCGAGTCAGAGGTGCTTGCCGGCGATATTACTGTTGTAAAACAGTGATTATTTTTCAGAATCCGGCTTCAAACCGTTTATTTTTCGTTAACATTAGTACCTTTGCATATTGCAAGTACTGTGTTTCAAACAATAAAGGTTTAATCCGAAGAATTTCTGAGGAATGAAGGTTTCGCTGAATTGGATTCGAGAATTTCTCGACATACATAAAACACCCCCTGAAATCGCCGATATACTGACATCGCTGGGGCTTGAAGTGGAAGGAATGGAGGATGTAAAGCCCTCGCAAGTCGACCTCGACAAGGTTTTGACCGGTTTAGTCGTCGAATGCGAGCGTATTCCTGAAACGGATCACCTTTCCGCGACCAAAGTGGATGTCGGCGACGGCGTCATACGATCCATCGTATGCGGCGCGCCCAATGTTGCTACCGGTCTGAAGGTGTTTGTCGCCCTGCCCGGCGCCAACGTATTCAGCAAAGACGGTCAGTTATTTACCATTGGCGAACGCAAAGTGAAGGGCATCCCTTCTCAAGGCATGATCTGTGCTGAAGACGAACTCGGCATCGGCCACGACCACGCCGGTATCATGGTGCTCGCGCCCGATACCGCGCTCGGCATCAGTGCCGCTGAATGGTTCAAACAAACGCCTGACACGATCATCGAAGTAGGCCTCACGCCCAACCGCGCCGACGCTACCTGCCACGCAGGCATCGCGCGCGACTTAGCCGCGCACCAGCGCGTACACACGGGCACGGGAGTGCAACTGAACATGCCCGATGTATCGGCGTTTCCTGCGCCGAAAACGCCTTTCAACATCAAAGTCGAGGTTCAAAACCAGGAGGCCTGTCCGCGCTACACCGGCGTAACCATCACCGGATTAACGGTCGCTGAAAGCCCCGACTGGTTGAAAAACCGCCTGCTCGCCCTTGGTCAGCGGCCCATCAACAACGTCGTGGATGTTACCAACTTAGTCCGCATGGAACTCGGTCAGCCGCTGCACGCATTTGATGCCGAGCAGATCAACGGCGCCGCGGTATTGGTAAAAACCCTGCCCGAAGGAACGCTGTTCAAAAGCCTCGACGGCGTAGAGCGCAAGTTGTTTGCTGAAGACCTGATGATTTGCGACGGCGATTCCAACCCGATGTGCATCGGCGGCGTATTCGGCGGCGCAACAAGCGGTGTGACGGAAAAAACAACTCGCATATTCCTGGAAAGCGCCTGGTTCAACGCCAAATGGATTCGCCGCTCGATGTTGCGCCACAACCTGCGCACCGATGCGGCCTGGTCTTTTGAAAAAGGCGTAAATCCAAACGGCGCCAAATACGCCCTCCAACGTGCAGCGCTCCTCATCACCGAACTTGCCGGCGGCGAAATCGCTTCCGATATTTTTGATTTTTACCCAAATCCGGTCGCCCCTGCTAAAATACCCGTGCTTTTCAGCCGCATCAACGGACTGATCGGCATTAACCTGCCGACCGAAAAAATCAAACAAATCCTGCAAGCGCTTGAAATCGGGATCGAAAACGAAACAGCCGAAGGACTTACGGCCGTTATTCCGACCGACAAACCCGACGTCACGCGCGAAGCCGACGTGGTGGAAGAAATCCTGCGCGTGTACGGCCTCGATCAGGTGCCCGTGCCGCAGCAGTTCCGCACCAGCATGGAAATCACCCAGCGGCCCGCGCCCGAAACCGTGCGCAATTTTGCCGCCGACTACCTCGCTGCCAACGGTTTTAATGAGTGCATGAGCCTGTCGCTCTCCAACTCCGACTACCACATTGGCGACGGCGCGTTATTGCCCATTGAAAAAGAAAACCTCGTTTTCGTACACAACACAGCCAACCAGGGCCTCGATTGTATGCGGCCCACCATGTTGTTCAGCGGTTTGGAAACCATCCTGCGCAACCAGAATCGGCAACATCCCGACCTGCGTTTGTTTGAACTTGGCAAGACCTACCGCCGCAAACCGGGTAGCGAGGAACAAGGCGGCCAGGCCAAGTTTACGGAAGTGATGCGCCTCAGCGTATTTATGACCGGCGCGTACCAGGGCGAAAACTGGCAGCCTTCCAACAAAGCCAAAGTTGATTTTTTTACCCTGAAATCCTACGTGCAAAATCTGCTGACCCGCTTAGGCATCAGCGGTTTCCAGGAAACCACCCTGGAGGAAGCCCCATTCCAATACGCGCTGAAATATCACCGCGGCGACCAGGAACTCGTAACCTTCGGCGCAGTACAGCCAGCGATTCTGAAAAAGATGGATTTGAAGAATGCCGTCTTTTTTGCAGACTTTAACGTTGAAAATTTGTTTAAAGCATTAGGTTCCAATAAAATACAATTTACCGAACTCAATAAGTTTCCGGCCGTGCGCCGCGATTTGGCCTTGGTCATTGAGCGCGCCGTGAACTTTGGTGAAATCCGGCAATTGGCCCAAAAAACTGCCAAAAAGATGTTGAAAGAGGTCAATCTCTTCGACGTTTTTGAAGATGAAAATAAACTCGGCGCCGGGAAGAAGTCCTACGCCGTGAGTTTTGCGTTTGAAGACCCTGAAAAAACCTTACAGGACAAAGATATTGACGCCCTGATGCAGCAACTGCAAAAGGCTTTTGAAACCAAATTGAATGCAGTAATTCGGAAATAAACGCCGGGTTTTGCCTTCACGACATCAACATAATCAATCATATAGGCGGCTAAACCGAACACCGGAAAAGCTGCTACCAAAACCACACGACGTAATATGGACATTGGAATAGGTTTATTTATAGGAATAGCAGTCGGGGCAATTATCGCTTACCTGCTTACCGGTTCGGTGATAAAACGAGCAAACCAGAAAACCATTGAAGAAAGCAACCGACAAGCTGATTTGGCCATCCAGGAAGCCCGATTAACCGCCAAACGCACCGAAGACGAAGCGGCCATCAAAGCTGAAAAGATTATAGCCAAGGCAGAAGCGGAAAACGAGCGCATCAAGCAGACGAAAATTCAGGAAGCCAAAGAACGTTATTCCCAAATGCGTTCCGAGTTCGACACAGAAAAGGCCAAGCACCAACTCCACCTCAAAGAAATGGAGGTAGAATATGTGGCCAAGGAAAAAGAACTTAAATTACAACAAGACGCCTTCCAGCAAAAAATCGCAGAAGTTGACGCCCGCAAAAACGACCTCGACAACCGCGAATTGGAACTCGAAACCCTGCGCGAAAACCTCGATAAGCAGCTGAAAATCGTTCAAAAAAAGAAAGAGGAACTCGACGCCGCCAACGAAGAACGCATCAAGGCCCTCGAAAAAATTGCCCAACTCAGTCAGCAGGAAGCCAAGGATCAACTGCTTGAAGCGGTGCGCGGCAAGAGCGAATCCGAGGCCATGTCTATCGTAAAAGAAGCCATTACCCAGGCCAAACTGACGGCCAACAAAGAAGCCAAAAAGATCGTCATCCAGACCATCCAGCGCACCGCCGCCGAGTTTACCATTGAAAACACAGTATCGGTATTCAACTTGGAAAACGACGACATGAAAGGCCAGATCATCGGTCGCGAAGGCCGCAACATCCGCGCCATAGAAGCCGCCACCGGCGTTGAAATCATCGTCGACGACACACCTGAAGCCATCGTCATTTCCTCCTTCGATCCGATCCGCCGCGAGGTGGCGCGCCTGTCGCTCCAGCGCCTTGTCGCCGACGGCCGTATACACCCGGCCCGCATCGAGGAGGTGGTTGCCAAAGTGCGCAAACAACTTGAAGAACAAATCATCGAAATCGGTGAACGCACCGTGATCGAGCAAGGCATCCACGGCCTCAACGCAGCGCTGGTGCGCATGGTGGGTCGCATGCGTTTCCGTTCCTCCTACGGCCAGAACCTGCTCAAGCACTCCATCGAAACCGCCGAACTCTGCGGCATCATGGCGGCCGAACTGGGCCTCAACCCGAAACAGGTCAAAATGGCCAAACGCGCCGGCCTCTTGCACGACATCGGTAAAGTAGCCGAAGAAGAAACCGAACTCTCGCACGCGCTCGTGGGCATGAAAATGTGCGAACAATACGGCGAGCACCCCGTGATCATCAACGCCGTGGGCGCCCACCACGACGAGATCGAAATGAACAACATCATTGCGCCGATCATCCAGGCCTGCGACGCTATCTCGGGCGCACGTCCGGGCGCACGCCGCGAGATCCTCGAGAACTACCTCAAGCGGATCGGCGAATTGGAAGAAATTGCCATGAGCTACGAAGGCGTATCCAAAGCCTTCGCCATGCAGGCCGGCCGCGAACTCCGCGTGATCGTAGAAGCAGAAAAAGTAACCGACCAATACGCGGATGATTTGTCCTTTATGATTTCGCAGAAGATCCAGGACGAAATGCAGTACCCGGGCCAGATTAAGGTGACGGTGATCAGGGAGAAACGGGCGGTTGCGTACGCGCGGTAGAAGATAAGATTATTGAGATATAGGAAAACGGTTCGTGTTCGGGAGGGATGCGGGCCGTTTTTGGTTTTTGGGGGGGCAATCTTTGGCTCATGCGGCAATTATACCTAACATTCCCAATTCTCCACGCACTGAGTGGAGAATTGTCCTGGACGCACTACAAGATTCTAGTACGGCTCGATGATCCTGATAAACGCGCATTTTTCATGGCTGAAGCAACAAAAAATGCATGGTCTGTACGTCAATTGGAGCGACAAATCCACAGCCTCTTGTACGAACGCTTGTTGATGAGCCAAGACAAGGAAAACGTTTTGGCCATCGCTCGAGGTGAGGCATATCCCACAGAACCAAAACATATCATCAAAGACCCAACGGTACTTGAGTTTTTGGGCCTAAAGCCACAGGCTGCTTATTATGAAAAAGATGTTGAAGCCGCCATTCTTACCCATTTACAAGATTTTTTACTTGAGTTGGGCAACGGTTTTTCGTTCGTGGCTCGACAAAAACGCATCGTGATAGAGGGTGATGATTTTCGAATTGACCTTGTTTTTTATAATCGCCTCCTGCAATGTTTTGTCCTGTTCGACATAAAAATGGATAAAATAACGCATCAAGATTTGGGGCAATTGCAGATGTACGTTAATTATTATGACCGCAACATTAAAACTGATTTTGAAAACCCGACTATAGGCGTATTGCTTTGCGCCGACAAAAACGATGCCGTTGTAAAATATACGCTTCCTGAAAACAACAAACAAATTTTTGCCTCCAAATACCAATTGCATTTGCCAACTGAGCAGCAACTTATTGACGAAGTTCGAAAAGAGTGGGAACGATTCAACAGTGATGATACAAATTGAACCAACCTTCCGGGCGCCCGCCGCGAAATCCTCGAGAAATATCTCAAGCGGATCGGCGAGCTGGAAGAAATTGCCATGAGCTACGAAGGCGTATCCAAAGCCTTCGCCATGCAGGCCGGCCGCGAACTCCGCGTGATCGTAGAAGCCGAAAAAGTAACCGACCAATACGCGGATGATTTGTCCTTTATGATTTCACAGAAGATTCAGGACGAATGCAGTACCCGGGCCAGATTAAAGTGACGGTGATTCGGGAGAAGCGGGCGGTTGCGTACGCGCGGTAATTCTGCAATTGTTTATATTATGGTCCCGATCGTTGGTTTTGTGCTGGCGATCGGGATTGTTTTTGAGAGAGTGTGTTATGGCAGATTTTTTTGGATTTGTAAGACGTCTATAGTATCTTTGTTTTTAAGTTATTGCAGGGGTAAATGATAAATTGCTAGTAAAATGGGAACGAAAAAAGATTATCTATTGGAACATTTGCATATTTGCAACCCGAATTCAGAAAGTTTGAACAAGTTATACGACTTTGTAAAAAGACTTGAGGAGTTTGAATGTTTGGCGATATGCAACATTTTAACTGATGAAAACGCAAATAAAAAAAATGATGAACCCTTATGGTGTATACGGGATTTGAAGAAATCAATAGATGGTAATGATCGTAACTACTCGATTTTTTTTAAACGAGTTTACAGTAAAATAAACCTTGATGGGAGTATAGATGATATTGAAGAGTGTACTGAACATGATTTTAATATAATACTTAAATAAACTGGTCATAAAATTTTATTTTATGTTAGAAAAAAAAATATTAATAGGAAATTTTGAAAAAATGCCGCAAAGCATAAAGTGTCCATCTTGTATAAGTGGGCTCTTGTTAATTGATGCTAGCGCTCACAAGGAAATCAGAACTGCATACTCAGAAAAGAATTACCGTAAACAATTTATTGGATTTGATGAGAAATATCAATCCATTTGTAGTGAATGTTTTCACTGTAATAATTCAGAATGTAATGAAAGTTCGATTTTAACGGGGACAATAGAAGGAGATCTTGTTTTTATTTTTAGTGAGATCTACGGTCATGATGTTCCTGATCATGAAGTGAAAATTTCCATTAAACATATTGAGCCTGCATTAGATATAATTGATATTCCAAATGAACTACCTGAAAACCTTAAAAATGAACTTCGAAAAGCATTTTACATCTTTTGGGCTGACAAAGATGCTTGTGCAAATAGATTAGGAATATTTATTGAATTACTTTTGAATAATTTAGAATTATATCCGGGTAAAAAACTCCATGATAGATTAGAACTTATGCAAAAAAGCAGTGAAGCCAGATACACTAACCTGGCGAGTAAACTTATGGCTATAAAGTGGATAAGAAACGACGGAAGTCATATCGAAAAAAGGCTAACGCATGATGTAATAGATGCACTTGAAATCTTGGAAAATGCTTTAAAAGCGTTGTATGATAACTCGGAAGATTTAATAAATAAAAAGGTAAAAGAAATTAACAAAATTTTTGAAAAAAAATCTAATATAGGGGATTCACAATAGAGTTGTTTAGGTGTGATAATCAATTTCTTAGGCAAAAGAATCATAATACCTAACCAAGTGCTATTAACAATGCTTAGTATAACTGGTTATACCCTATCACCCTGCTTTAATTTTGGCCTACAGTATTACACAAAGAGTTAGTTGTCAAGCATTTTGGAAAATCGTTTCAGGGATTACCTCTTTTTAGGCAAAATCATCACAACAAAAGTTCGCAATTATGAATGACAAAATACTTTATTTCATCTCATTTGTTTTTTTCCTGTCTTGCCAATCACCTAGTCAAGATCAAAATAAAATGGCGGAACTTGACAAAAAAAATGAGCAAACAGAAATATCAGCTACTGTAAATAACACCCAAGTAATAAGGGATAAAAAATCCGAACCATATTTCCTTGATTTTGAATTTGGTATGGATCAAGATAAAATCGATGAATTTAATAAAATTTATGTAAATGATGGCAGAATTAGTATATGCAAAAATAATAATTACTGCTATCCGCTAAATCTTGATGACGAGACGATCCCAATGTATATGGACATTAGACCAGGAATTCAAAGACTTGATGTAATTGAAGAATATCGCAATATTGGAACCTTTAATAAAATACTTACCTTTTTAATATCAAAGTACGGCAAAGACTATCGGTTATGGTCATGGCAAGGTAAGAGAGTGCCAGAATTTATTGATAAAAATGTAATTTGGTATCTTAAAAATAAAACAGTTAATTTGATGTACAGTCAACATATTAGTCTAGACGATGACAAAATAGATCGGTTTTTGTCTCTTAGTTTCGACCCACCAACCTTAAATATTCCTAAAACCGGAGAAGTCCCAATTATTGAGATTTTTTGCATCGGACAAGAAGATGAATATCTAAAGCACAAAAATGGAACACCTACGCAATATGACATAAAAAGAACAAAAGATGACTTTTAATAAACAGTAATAAACTTCTGCCACTCTCGGTCTTTTAGCCTTGTTTAGTGATCTCACGCTACGCCTTGGTATTTGCTTCCCTATATTGATCCCCTACCGCCGTGATTTGGGCTTTTGTAAATGCATGGCCAAATACCATAACTGCAGATCTCCCCTACGCCAACTCCCCCAACCACTCCCGCACCCTCGCAAGCATCATCGGCCTAATATCCGTCAGGTGTTTAACCTCTTTATATGGCAAGCGAATTACAATATGACGGCCATCTTCATCGGTCCAGTCGTCTTCCTCATATTCGTCTTTGGTACAAATAAAGGTAATCCCGACCTTTTCAATATGCCGGAACTGGTCTGATATGTAAGCCGTATCAATCTTGTCGGCAATGTCTTCTTCCACGATTTTGAGCGCCGTATTCTTCCCACCCCAAGGCTTGCATAGCCCTTACTTTTTTATTACCTTTGTAAGGACATGGATAATTTATTGACCGAACCGCGCCTCGACCGTACCCAAATTGCAGTGTACAAAAAAGGAGCAGCGCCAAGCGATGTGCTATACTGGCTTTCACGGCCTCCTATTGAGCGCCTTTTAGCGTTGGAAAGCATTCGCGCGGAATACAATCAATGGCAATATGGTACTGAACAAGGATTTCAGCGAGTTTATCGCGTTGTTAAACGAAAAAAGCGTTAATCTGATTGTTTCCAAAAAGATGGCTGCACGCCCGCAGGATCGGGCAGATGTGAAAAAATTGCAGGAAAGGAAGCGAAAAAAATGAAAACCCTCCTCCCCTTTCTCACCCTCCTCCTTTTCATCGGTTGCACCAAAGATAAAAGCACCGATGACCCATATTGGGGCGCCGCGACTGCCGACAAAAACGGAATATCCTGGTCCGCCCAACCATATTCGGCCTTTGAAAAGGATCGTTGGGGCGATTCCTATATTGACATCATTGTTCGTTATTTGAATGCGGACAAACAAATGCGGGAAGGCATTACATTTATAAAAATTCCGATGGCAAAAGGTACTTACGGTTTGGAACCGGATAACCTTGCATACGAATTCAGCGGTGTCGCAACGACGTACAACACGTTTGAGGACAATACATTTAACAAAATCCAATAACCATGAACAGAATTTTATTGATTGTTACGATTTTCCTTGTAAGTCTCCTTTCTTGTAAAAAGGAAACGTCTTGTAAAAAAAAGACATCGAGTGTATTCACGACCCAAAAACTGACGGATTTATCGGAAAATAGCCCTTATTACCAAGACACCGTCTTAGTTGCAAGATGCAGATTTGAACGGGAGACATATCAAGACGATTGCTTGAAATGTTGTCCCCTTCCATTGTGTACTGGGACAACATCATTGGAGATTAAGAATGTTTCATTACAAGATATTGATTTAACGCTCACATTAGCAGGGAAAGGTGTGTTTTCCTTTTCAATCATGAAAGGCGATTCGCTTTCAATAACGCCTGTGCCTGATTATTGCGCGGCAAATACCTGGGGAACGGTAAAAGAGATTAAGTATAAATAAACCAGTAACCACATCTACCATCTTGTAACCGCCGGTTTTAACCGGTGGCTTGCA
>JBAXTB010000195.1:0-10897 GCA_037130425.1 Bacteroidota bacterium | reverse complement strand
TCAATGACATTGCCCTCCAGGGGTCTGCGTTCATCTGCGTTCCATCCCCTCTAAATCGGTAAAAATCCTTTTAAATCTGCGCCCTGAAAGGATCTGCGTCATCTGCGTCCCATCCCCTCTAAATCGGCAATCCAAATATCATCCACAAAACATCTACCTCCTTACATGACAGCAAAAAAATTCACCATACATCCCGGCCTCGCGCTGGAGCAAGGCGCTTTTCTGGCACAGCCGACCATCACCTACCACACCTACGGCAACCCGGAAAAACCCGTGGTATGGGTGTGTCATGCTCTAACGGCAAATTCTGACGTATTTGATTGGTGGTCAGGGCTTTTTGGGCCAAGCGACCTGTTTAATCCGGAGGACTATTTTATCGTTTGCGCCAATATTTTAAGTTCCTGTTACGGTACCACTGGCCCGCTTTCGGAAAATCCGGAAACCGGCGATCCGTATTATCACGATTTTCCGGTACTTACGATTCGCGATATGGTGTCAGCGCACGATGCCTTAAGAAGAAAACTTGGTCTGAGTAAAATTCATCTATTAATTGGTGGTTCGCTCGGCGGCCAACAAGCGCTGGAATGGACGATTCAACAACCTGACTTAGTGGAACAATTGGCTTTAATCGCCACCAATGCCCGGCATTCCGCCTGGGGCATCGCCTTTAACGAAGCCCAGCGCATGGCCATTGAAGCCGACGGCAGCTGGCGCCGGCGTTTTGAACAGGCAGGCGATGCGGGTATGCGCGCCGCGCGGGCGATGGCCTTGCTTTCTTACAGGCATTATTCCGCTTATGAGCAAACGCAAACCGATCCGGAACCGGTTTTAAGCAACTATAAAGCCGCTGCGTACCAACAATACCAGGGCGAAAAACTGTCGCGGCGCTTCAACGCTTTTTCCTATTATCGACTTACACAAGCGATGGATTCGCACCATGTAGGGCGCGGCAGTGCAGACATTCCGACCGTTCTGTCTGGCATCAAAGCGCGCACCTTGGCCATCGGTATTAGTTCAGATATATTGTTCCCACCGCAGGAGCAACAGTTTTTGGCAAGTTGTATCCCCGACGCAGTGTATGAGCAAATCCATTCAGGTTACGGCCACGACGGCTTTTTGGTGGAAACACAAAAATTGAGTGCCATTTTGTCCAACTTCCTCGCAAGCAGGTCTGTGCAAACCGCCTTACCTTATGATTCATCAAAAGCGCTTCAATATGAATAAAAATCAATTAAATATCGGATTATTCGGGCTTGGCGTGGTAGGTTCGGGCTTGGTAAAGGTGCTTGAAACAGCCGGCTTGCCCAATACGCATATTAAAAAGATATGCGTTAGAACGCCGGGAAAGCCAAGGCCGGTTCCGCCCGAAATACTCACCTTAAATCCCATGGAAATCTTGGACGACCCAAACATCAACGTTGTGGTGGAAACCATCAGCCATGCGGAAAATGCGTTTCAAATCGTTTCAGAGGCCATGCGACGCGGCAAACATGTGGTAACAGCCAATAAAAAAATGGTGGCCGACAATTTGCATGAACTCATTGAATTACAACAACTTACCGGTAGCGCATTGTTGTACGAAAGCGCTGCCTGCGCTGCCATTCCGATTGTTCGCACACTTGAGTCGCATTTTGCCGCCGAACCCTTGAAACGCATTTCCGGCATTTTCAACGGCACTTCCAATTATATTCTTTCCCGCATGAACAGGCAAAATCTGGATTTCCAAGAGGCTTTGTCGCAGGCACAGGCGCTTGGTTTTGCCGAAATTGACCCTTCCAGTGATATTGACGGGGACGACGCTAAATACAAACTGATTTTGCTGGCCGCCCACAGCCACGGCATCATTGTGCGCCCGGAAGCAGTGCTTAATTTTGGCATTCGCCATATCCGGCGTTCGGATATTGAATTTGCGGGAAAACACAATTGCCGCATCAAACTGTTGCCCGTGTGCAAGCGTATTGAACGCAACAAATTAATGATGTTTGTAATGCCGGCGCTGGTGTCCAAATCGCACGCGTTGTATGACGTAGAGGAGGAGTTTAACGGCATTGAACTGGAAACCGGGTATTCAGGCACACAATTTTACCGGGGCCGGGGCGCCGGGAGTCAACCAACCGGCTCTGCTATCCTGAGCGATTTATTGGCCCTGCAAAATGGCTATCGGTATCGGTATCTGAAACATTGTCAGAATGGTTCAACGGTGCTGGATGCAGAACAGCCCTTGCGCGTGTACCTGCGCGCGCCACACGGATTCCCCTTAAAGCAACTGGCATTTGTCGATATTGAGCAGAAGGGCGAAACGCCAGATGGCAGTTATGTTATTGGCACAACCAATTTGAATAACTTGCGTTTGAATGCAGTGTTACTGACTGGAAACGGTATTTTTGCAATGCGGTACGATTTTTGATTTGTGATAAACGATTAAAATTTGGCGGAAATCCGACATGATGCCGAATTTATGATAAAAACAAAGCATTTAAAGTGTTTCTTTGTGAAATCCTTTTTCAATCCGATTACATGAACCGATTATTATTTTTTACACTTTTTGCGTGCATAGCAAACACTAATTTAAACGGCCAATCTGCGATGCTTTGCCGGCAAGTGCTGGCCAGCGCAGGCAAAGACGGCCAACACGATGTCCGATATTTTTCCTACACCGTCGGAGAGTCGTTCACTTCCACCCTTTCTGGTACACAGTTTAAGACGACGGAAGGTTTTCATCAGCCGGAACTTTGCAAAATCGTCGCTACCGAAAACGTTGATTTAGCCAAATGGCAAATCGAAATTTTTCCCAATCCTACAGAAGATTATTTAAACATTCGATACGCCCCGCAAACACAGGGGCGCCTGGAAGCCTCCGTCGTTGACCTCTTAGGGCGAACGGTGCTTTCATCTCGTACAATCAATGATCCGTCAAGTGCAATTATTAATTGTAGCAATTGGCAACCAGGTGTTTACATATTATTATTAACGGCCACAGACAGTCATGCTGCGGCCGTTATTCGTTTTATAAAAGTTTGACTTCATAAACTCCGGGCCGCCTCCTTCGGAACTGTTTAATCTATCAACACGCACATTTTTCGTGTAATACCATTCCAAAACTGTTATTTACCATGAAACAACGTCTTTACTACGTTTTGTTCCTCTTTTTAATGGCATCTCCGGCATTTGCACAATTCGTGCCGGAAGGGTTCAATTACCAAAGCGCTGTGCGAAATGCCAATGGCGACCCAATGGCCAATCAGACCGTAACATTATTGTTTTCAATACGAAGCGGCGCGCAGAATGGCCCTGTCGCTTATTCGGAAAAACAAACGACCACCACCAACCAATTCGGTTTGGTAAGTTTGATTATCGGCCAAGGCACTGCAATCCAAGGCGTTTTTAATGATATTAACTGGGGGGGAGGAGCCAAATACCTCAACGTGTCGCTCGAAACGACTCCGAATGTATTTGACGAACTTGGCTCATCTCAATTATTGAGCGTGCCCTACGCTTTATATTCAAAATATGCTGTAAACGGCTCGACCCAGGGTTCGGGCGACGATTGGGGTACCCAAACGGTCATCACCAACCCGACCTTGATCGGCAATGGAACGGGCGGTAATCCTTTGGGTTTGGCCCCGCAATCGGCTGCCATTGGACAAGTGTTAAAATGGAACGGCACAACCTGGGCGCCGGCAGAAGACATTAGTTCTACTGGCCAAAATGGCGGTACCGTCACGCAAATAAATACCGGTACGGGGCTGTCCGGCGGGCCAATTACAAACAGCGGTACCATTTCACTTACAAACACCGGCGTAACTCCTAATACCTACGGCAGCGCAAGTGAAATTCCGGTGTTAAGCATTGACGCTCAAGGGCGTATCACAGCGGTTGGCACGGCGGTTCCTTCACCCGGCACCGTTGGCATCATCGGTTCAACCGGCATAAATGTGCAGCAAAACGGCACCAATTTTACGATTACAAATACCGGCGACCCCAACGCCGCTGACGATATTATTTCAACCAGTCAATCCAATGGCGATGTGACCGGACCTTTTTCAAACCTACAAATCAAGACAGATGCAGTCGGCTCCGCAGAAATCGCTGATAATGCAGTCGGGAGTGCCGAAATTGCGGATAATGCGGTCGGTTCCTCAGAAATTGCAGACAATGCCGTAGGTAGCACCGAAATTGCGAACAACGCGGTTGGAACCAACGAAATTGCCAACGGCGCGGTGACGGCGGCAAAACTGAGCGACATGAGCGCCACAAACGGACAGGTGCTGAAATGGAATGGCACTGTTTGGGCGCCTGCCGCTGACCTTACTGGCGGCTCTACCCTTAATCTAAGTCAGGGTTCAGGCATCAGCATTACCGGTACCTCCCCAAACCTTACGATCACCAACACGGGTGATACCAATGCTGCAGACGATCTGACAAACACATCAACGGCCAATGGCGACGTGAGCGGCCTTTTCAGCAACCTGCAAATCAAGGCAGATGTAATCACGACCACTGAATTGGCGACCAACGCTGTCACAACTGAAAATATCAGCAATGGCGCTGTAACAGCCGCTAAAATAGACGATATGGGCGCTTTGAACGGTCAGGTGCTAAAGTGGAATGGCACAACTTGGGCGCCCGCAGCCGACCTCACTGGCGGTGGCGGTGGCGGCCAAACAGATATTTTTGCAGGCGCAGGTATTGACGTCATCCCAACTGGTAATGGCTTCACCATCGTAAATACAGGCGACACCAATGGATTTGATGATATTACCAATTCCAGCATTGCCGACGGCGATGTTTCCGGGCCGTTCAGCGATCTTCAACTGAAAACGGGCGTTGTTACCAACAACGAACTCGCCGCCGACGCCGTAGGAACGACCAACGTAATAAACGGCGCGATCACTGGTGTAAAAATAAACAATATGGGCGCCGCAAACGGCCAGGTATTGAAATGGAACGGCACAACATGGGCGCCGGCAAACGATGTTGGCGGCGGTTCCGGCGACAACTGGGGTACCCAAGTTGCTGTTACCGGCGCAACCCTGAGTGGAAGCGGAACGGCAGCCAGTCCATTGAATATTGCGCAACAAGGCGCTACAACGGGTCAGCACCTGCGCTGGAATGGCAGCAGCTGGTTCCCGGCAAATGATACCTGGGGCGTACAATCGGCTGCTACAGATGCTACAATTACTGGCAATGGCACCAGCGCTGCGCCGCTTAAATTGGCAGCCCAGAATGCTTCTGTTGGTCAGGTATTAAAATGGAACGGCAGCAGCTGGGCGCCTGGCACCGACCTGACGAGCGGTGGCAGCTCCAACAACAGCTATTCCCCCGGCACAGGTATTACGATTACAGGTACTGCTCCGAATTTTACCATCAATAATGCCGGCGACCTGAGCAATACCAATGAATTGCAAAACCTGTCTTTAAACGGTAATATCCTGACCATTTCAGGAACTGGCAGCAATGTCAACCTGAGCGGTGTAGGCGCAGCCGGACTTTGGCAGGCCGGTGGCAACGATATTCGCAACACCAACACAGGCAATGTATTAATTGGCACATCAACCAGCACTACGGGTAAATTGCAAGTATTGAGCAGTAATGGCCCGGCCGCTACTTTTGCGCTGACAGATGCGGCAAGCACGGCGCCGGCTCTTTCGGCGGTTCATAGCGGTGTGGGTGCAGGCGCATATTTTAGCTCTACTACCGGCCCTGCGCTGTTAACGGCAGAAGGGAATGTAGGGATCGGAAATCTGGCGCCTGAATACAAATTAGATGTAAAAGGGAATGCACACTTTTTCGGTATTGGTACCAATCCGGCGCTGAAATTAGAGGGCGACAACGCCGACTACGTGCGCACGTACATGCAAAACACCAGCCCAGGATTTTGGACCATGTTAGCAAAAGGCGGGAATCCCGGCGAATTTGCCCTGGAGTTTTCCAAAACCCTGCTTCAATCCAATCGGATTTTGTCAGCGCGCGGTGACGGCTCCGTTTTCATTGGAATGCCAAGCGGCGTAGTTACAAAAACCACAATTTACCAAGGCGACGACGGACTGTTTCTTCAAAACAACATCAACAGCCACAGTTGGGAGTTTTGGGTGAACAGCCTGAACGGTTCGCTTTCCCTGTATAATGACCAGCTCGGAACGGTAGCGCCGGCGGGCACCTTTGCCGTGAACGGACTTTATACGCCATCCGATAGTCGTTTGAAACGAGACATCATGGCCATTCCCGGCGGCGTGTTGGATAAAATTTTGAAACTCAAACCGGTACAATACCATTACAAATCGGAAAAGGCTGACGCGCCTACTTCAATCGGCTTTTTGGCCCAGGAAGTACAGGTTCTATTCCCGGAAATCGTGGGTGAAACGCCTGCACGCAATGGGCAAAGCACTTATCTGAGTTTGAATTATGCAGGCATCGGCGTTTTGGCGGTAAAAGCCATTCAGGAGCAGCAAAATCAGATTGAAAGTTTGAAAAAAGAAAACGAAGACTTGAAAAAACGCTTGGATCGTTTAGAAAAAATGATGGAGCAGGCGGCTGAACGCAAGTAGTTTTTTCGCAATATATTTTAAGAACCTACTTTGGGGTTGTATGAAACGGGGATAAATACCCGGCATACAACCCCAATGTATTTATATTTATACCCTATGCAGCGCTCATCAAACCGATTGAATCTGTCTGATATCACGATAAATGCCAAACGATTTGCTAATCTAATAATCCCAAAAAATAGTCTTGACCGCGATTATAGGGATTTTAGGATTGTTGGATTAGAATATCGTGGGTGCGTGTAATCCAATAATCCTAAAAAGTAGTCTGAACCGCGATTATAGGGATTTTAGGATTGTTGGATTATAACATCGTGGGTGCGTGAAATCCAATAATCCCCAAATCCCTATAATCACGGTTCAGACATTTTTACGGTTGCTCAAAAAGTTCAATCTTATTCCCTTCCGGGTCCATCACCCAGGCAAATTTCCCATACACTTCCGAAACCGGCTCGCCTACGAGTTCCACGCCTTCCTTGCGCAGTTCTTCCACCAGCGCGTCCAAATCTGCCACACGGAAATTAATCATAAATGGCGCGTCCGAAGGCGCAAAATAATCGGAACTGCGCGGGAAAAAACTAAAAACCGAATAGGCTTTCGGGTTCGGATCTTCTGTAAAGGTAAACTGAGCGCCCCAGTCCTCCATTTGAATACCCAGGTGTTTGGTGTACCAGGCACGTGTTTGGTCCACATCGCGGCATTTGATAAATACGCCGCCTAAGCCGATTACTTTTTTCATATAAAACTGGATTTAACAGGTGATTTCTTTTAAATGATGCTGCAAATATATGAACTTTGTCAGAAATAAAAAACTTTTTGTTTTAAAAATTATGAAAATCGGTCTACTCGGGTACGGCAAAATGGGCAAAGCAATCGAAAGCATCGCTTTTGCGCAAGGTTTTGAAATTGTATGGACCATAGGTTCGCAAAACCGCCACGAACGAACGCCTGAAACGCTCCGACAAGCCGATGTGGTCATAGAATTCACAAGGCCCGATGCAGCCTTTGAGCATGTTATGGCTTGTTTGGATGCTGGCGTTCCAGTTGTAAGCGGCACCACCGGCTGGCTCGATCAACTAACTGCCGCGCAGGCGCATTGCCTCGATAAAAACGGCGCATTTATCTGGGCTTCCAATTTCAGCATCGGGGTCAATTTGTTCTTCGCCATTAACCGCCAACTCGCGCGCCTGATGCAGCAACACCCTGATTATGAGCCAAGTGTAACGGAAATCCACCACGTTCACAAACTCGACGCCCCCAGCGGAACCGGCCTCACACTCACCAACGACATCATCGCTGCCATTGACCGTAAAACGGGCTGGGCGCTCTCCCCCACCCGACCAAGCCCGGCTGATATTCCAGTCACGGCCATTCGGGAAGGCGAAGTGCCGGGTACGCATATTGTATCCTGGGAAAGCGCCATCGACGAAATTAAAATTGAACACAAAGCGCATTCCAGGACGGGATTTGCAAGCGGCGCCGTGTATGCCGCAAAATGGCTTGTCGGTAAAAACGGCGTGTTCACCATGCAAGACGTACTTGGGATCGATTAACTTTTTATACGCCAAAGCAATAGGTTTTGTGCATTGGGTTCTGAATAATCAAGACGATTTGCACAAAAACTATTGCAGCGGAGTATACCTTTGCAGTCCAAAATCTGGCAAAACCTTGAATATCGTAAAAATCAGCAACGCAGATATCCGGCAACAAGATGGCAAAATCGTGCTGGAAAACATCAACCTGACCATTGGTGAAGGGGAATTCACGTACCTGATCGGCAAAACGGGCAGCGGAAAGTCATCCTTACTTAAAACGATTTACGCAGCCCTGCCCTTGGAAAAAGGTAACGGCGAAGTAGCGGGTTTGGATCTGAAAACCATTACCCGCCGAAATGTGCATTTGCTGCGCCGAAAACTCGGCATTGTGTTTCAGGATTTTAACCTGCTTACCGACCGAAATGTGCTGGAAAACCTGCTGTTCGTGCTGCGCGCCACGGGTTGGACCCAAGAACACGAAATGATGGCCCGCGCACAGGAAGTGCTTCAGGAAGTCGGCCTGGCACACAAAAGCGAGGCCATGCCTTACGAACTCTCTGGCGGCGAACAACAACGCGTCGTCATTGCCCGCGCCTTGCTCAACAAACCGGTGCTGCTGATTGCCGACGAACCCACCGGCAACCTCGATCCGGAAACCAGCGACGATGTGTTGGTGCTGATGCGCAACTTAGCCAAACAACACAATACCTCGGTCATCTGCGCCACGCACGATTACCGGATTTTACAGAATTTCCCCGCGCGCATTGTGCGGGTGCAACAGGGAAAACTCATTGATGATGAAGGTGTTGCGATCAAATAAAATCGCTATACTACAACTTCCAATGCTTCTAATTTAGCCAGAATACGTTTTCCCCGCAAAGTACCGCCCGGTCGCCGCTGTTCTGTTTGCGGCCGGAAGCCCGTGGTATAAATATCAGATTTAAACGCAATGGTGGCTTCCACATATTCGGCCATCTGTTTTAAATCAATTAGCAGCAAGTGTTCCTGCTCCCGCATCGCTTCCGTGCGCATTTTTCGTTTCAATTCCTGGTTGGTTAGCACCATCCTGAGCGCGGAGGCATGTGCTTTTAATGACTCCCAAACGGATGCCGGTTTGTTCAGGTTCGGGTTGTCGGCAGTATTGCGCAAAACGCGCTCTGCAAATACGACCAAATTCAGTCCGTGCATAAATAGGTACTGACGGTCGATGTAAAGTTCGTGGTGGACCATTATGATTAGGGTAAAATGGTAAAAACTCATTTTGGCAGCACGCAATTTTGCTAAACATCACAATCAAAAAATTAATTTTAAACAAAAGTGAAAATAGCGGACAAAAAAAGACGCGCAGTAGGTACAAACAAAGGCATTATAACATTTTAAGGTTTTAAATATATTAATAAATTAAAGAGGAAATTTCAACTGAGTAAAATAATGTGCAACTTAAACTGTTCTGCAATTTAAAACAGCGTACTTTTGGGCGGCCGATAAGACCAAGTTTTGCTCAACATTAAAATTCTCGCACCACTCAATGAATCTTCACGAATATCAGGGTAAAGAATTACTCAAGTCATACGGAGTAAAAATTCAGGAAGGAATTGTTGCCAATTCCGCTGAAGAAGCGATTGCAGCAGCCAATCAACTGAAAACATTGTATAATTCCGATTGGTGCGTTGTCAAGGCGCAGGTACATGCGGGCGGACGCGGAAAAGGCGGCGGTGTGAAACTTGCCAAAAGTCCGGAACAGGCAGGCGAAATCACCCAGGCCATGATCGGTATGCACCTCGTTACCCCGCAGACTTCTGCGGAAGGTAAATTGGTGCGCAAAGTGCTGGTTGCACAGGATGTTTTCTACCCTGGCGCAAGCGAACCGCGCGAATTTTATATCAGCATCCTGACCGACCGCGGTAAGGGCTGCAACGTAATCGTATATTCGCCTGATGGTGGTATGGACATTGAAAAAGTGGCCCATGACACCCCGGAGCGCGTTCACACCGAGTTCATTGACCCATTGATTGGATTGCGCACATTCCAGGCGCAAAAAGTGGCGTTCAACTTCGGTTTGAGCGGTCAGGCATTCAAAGAAATGGTTGATTTTGTGCAAAAACTGTACGCCGCCTTTGTTGGCGCCGATGCAACCATGTTCGAAATCAATCCTTGCCTGAAAACAAGCGACGAGCGCATCATTGCGGTGGACGCCAAAGTGACGCTCGACGATAATGCGTTGTATCGTCACCCCGATTTGGAAGCGCAACGCGACACAACGGAAGAGGACCCTGCCGATGTTGAAGCGCAACAACTCGATCTGAACTATGTAAAACTTGACGGCAACGTGGGCTGTATGGTAAATGGCGCCGGGCTGGCAATGGCTACCATGGATCTTATCAAATTATCAGGCGGCGAACCTGCCAACTTCCTTGACGTAGGCGGTACCGCAGACGCCAACCGGGTTGAAAATGCCATGCGTTTCATCCTGAAAGATCCGAACGTAAAAGCGATTTTGATTAACATCTTCGGCGGTATCGTGCGCTGCGACCGTGTTGCGCAAGGCGTAGTGGATGCTTACAAAAAAATCGGCGATATTCCGGTACCGGTAATCGTTCGCCTGCAAGGCACCAATGCCGATATTGCGAAAAAGATCATTGATGAATCCGGCCTGAAAGTAATGGGCGCTGTGGAGTTTCAGGAAGCAGCCGACCTTGTTGCGCAGGTTTTAGGCAACTAAGCCATTGATTTTCGTAACTACTTACAATCAAAATAATCCTGAAGGGATTATATGTTTATAGCAACGTTCGAGGTTCCTTTTTTCCAAATCCCGAA
>JBAXTB010000194.1:0-10925 GCA_037130425.1 Bacteroidota bacterium | reverse complement strand
TCGGGAATTCCGGTTTGAAAAAGTTGCTAGGGTTTAACGCTGGCAGCGTTCTTTCCATCGCCTCCCTTTTTTCAGACTTCGGGAATTCCGGTTTGAAAAAGTTGCTAGGGTTTAACGCTGGCAGCGTTCTTTCTATCGCGCGCCCTTTTCAGCCATCGGGAATTCCGGTTTGAAAAAGTTGCTAGGGTTTAACCCTGGCAGCGTTCTTTCTATCGCACGCCCTTTTCAGCCATCGGGAATTCCGGTTCGAAAAAGTTGCTAGGGTTAAACGCTGGCAGCGTTAAGCCCTGCCAACGTTCGCTCCATCGCCGCCCGGATCTCCTTCGTACACAAATTCCCCATACTCCCCGCCAACCCATGCCGCCCCATCTGCCCTGCCTCATACTCAAATTCCCCCGCCTCAATCATCTCCCCCACCCTCTTATACGCCTCCCGAAACGAAATCCCCTGCATCACCAATCCATTCACCGCCTCCACACTAAACAAATACCGATACTTTTCATCCTTCAAAATATCCGTTTCTACCTCAATAAACCCAAGCGCATGTGTCATCATGGCAAAACAATTTCTGATCTCGCCCAAGGCCGGAAACAAAATCTCCTTCGTCAATTGCAAATCCCGGTGATACCCAGAAGGCAGGTTCGTCAACATCATACTGAGTTCATTGGGCAATGCCTGCAATCGGTTGCACTTCGCCCGAATCAACTCAAAAATATCCGGATTTTTCTTGTGCGGCATGATGCTGCTTCCCGTAGTTAAGGCCGCCGGGAAACGAATAAATCCGAAATTCTGACTCAAATACAAACAAATATCCATCGCCAAACGCCCCAACGTGGCCGCCAAATTAGCTAGGCTTTGCGCTGTAATCCGTTCCGTTTTCCCCCGACTCATTTGCGCGTACACCACATTGTAATGCATACTTTGAAAACCCAGCAACTCGGTGGTCATCTGCCGGTCAAGCGGGAACGACGAGCCGTAACCCGCCCCGCTGCCCAAGGGATTTTTATCAATAATCCGATACGCCGCCGCCACGGTTTCCATATCATCCGCCAGACTTTCCGCATAAGCGCCGAACCACAGTCCAAAAGAAGAAGGCATCGCAATTTGTAAATGCGTATAACCCGGCAATAAATGATCTTTGTGTCGCTCGCTCAGTTCCAATAATAAATCAAACAACGCGCGCACCAATTTTGTAACATCTTGTATTTCAGCGCGTAAGAACAGTTTTATATCCACCGCCACCTGATCGTTGCGGCTCCTGCCCGCGTGAATCCGTTTGCCCGCCTCGCCAATACGCCGCGTGAGCAGCAGTTCGATTTGGGAATGCACATCTTCCACCCCGGCTTCTATTTCAAAGTTCCCGGCCCGAATTTGCAACAGAATCTGCTCCAATTCCCGCAAAATTGCCTCCAAATCAGCGGTCTCCAACAAACCCACCTGCGCAAGCATCCGCGCGTGCGCCTGCGAGCCGATCACGTCGTATTCGGCCAGCATCATATCAAATTCGCGGTCGCGCCCAACGGTAAATTGTTCTACCTGCGCGTCGGTGATCGTGTGTTGCTTGGACCAGAGTTTCATGGTTATATGTTAATCGTAAAAATGTATTCTGGAGTTTTCACCAAAAAAAGTTGAAATCACACGAAATCGTCGGTGTGATTTCGAGTATGTTGACAACATCTTCGTGAAGAGGTGTCATCTTCGAGGCACGAAAAGGTGACATCTCTTCACGAAAGCGCTCACGTTATCTTCGTTTTGAGATGTTAACTCCTCCTTTGGTCGGAGATGACACCTCAAAACTGCACCTTTAGAAATTACACCAGTTGCTTCCCATACCCCTCCAACAACGCCACATACATCGCAACCCCTTTTTCAATTTCCTCCACAAAAATAAACTCATCCGCCGTATGGCTGCGCGCGCTATCTCCCGGTCCCATTTTCAAGGCAGGAAACGGCATGAGTGCTTTGTCGGAACAGGTTGGCGAACCATATATTGTGCGCCCCAAAGCAATCCCCGACTGCACCAATGGGTGCTCTGGCGGAATGATAGATGAGCGCATCCGCAAACTCCGGGGCGTCACCTCACACGACACATGCTGCCGCACAATTTCCAGCACTTGCTCCATGCTGTAACATTCATTCACCCGAACATCTACCGTGAACCGAAATTCATCGGGTACCACGTTGTGCTGCTGACCGGCCTGAATAATCGTCACGGTCATTTTTACCGCACCCAAAAATTCAGAAACCATTGGAAATGAATGGTTTTTAAACCATTCTATATCAGGCAAGGCCTTGTAAATCGCATTTTCGCCCTCCTCACGCGCTGCATGGCCCGCCCGCCCGCGCACGAGGCAATCAAGCACCATCAACCCTTTTTCGGCAATCGCCAACTGCATTTGCGTGGGTTCGCCGACAATAGCGCAATCGACCCGGCCCAGGTGCGGAATAATCAACTCAATGCCGTTTGGACCGGAGTTTTCTTCCTCGGCCGAAGCCGCGTAAATGAGGTTAAAAGGCAAATCCGCGCGTTCATAAAAGTGCATAAACGTCGCCAACAAACTCACCAATGGCCCACCGGCGTCATTGCTGCCCAAGCCGTACAATTTACCGTCTACAATTTCAGGTGTAAATGGATCACGGGTATAACCCTTGTTCGGATTGACCGTATCATGGTGGGAATTCAAAAGCAAAACGGGCTTTTTGGGTCTAAAATGCCGGTTTATTGCCCAAATATTGTTGCCTAAACGGAAAAATGCCACACGCTGCGACTGTAGATAATCCCCAATCAGGTCGGCAGTTTTGTCCTCTTGCTCGCTAAAGGAAGGGATACGGATTAAATTTTGCAACAATTCAATGGCTTCAGCAATGCGCTTTGTCATACAAGTTGGTTCCTTTTTAATTTTTATACAGATGCGACGACCGCCGCCGCCGGGTGCCCGTTAATTTTTTCGGCAACTTCAGGTACAATGGCTGTCCCTGTTTTGCCTTTTATGAGTGCGTTTAAATGCTCCGCCGGGCCAATAACGACACGTTTTACGCCCTTTTGCAGGGCGCTAAATGCGTTATCCAACTTAGGAATCATACCCGCTGTAATAAGCCCTTTTCTTTTATAAATCTTGTATTCGCTTTGCGACAGTTCGGCAATCCGCGAAGATTCATTGTTTACATCCAACAGCACCCCGCTCTTTTCAAAACCGAATATGAGTTCAACCGCATAAATTTCACCCATAGCCTGCGCAATCTCCTGTGCGATTGAGTCGGCATTGGTATTCAGCAATTGCCCTTTCCCGTCATGCGAAAGTGGCGCGACAACCGGAGTTGTGCCTTTTTTAACCCATTTATGCAGCAATTTGGCATTGACCTTATCTATATCGCCGACCCAGCCAAAATCCACCGACGCGCGCCGACGCTTGTGTGCGCGCAACAGATCGCCATCGGCCCCGCAAACACCCATAGAATTACATCCCAATCCGTGCAGGCGCGCCACGATTTGTTTGTTCAACAAACCGCCATACACCATGGTGACGATGCGAAGTGTTTCAGAATTGGTTACGCGCCGACCTTCCACCATATTTGATGGAACGCCGAGCTGTTCTGCTAATTTTGCAGCAAGTTTTCCGCCGCCGTGGATCAAAATTTTAGCGCCTTCCAGCGCTGCGAAATCAGATAAAAAAGCGCTCAAGCGCTTTTCATCATCCAGAATGTTTCCGCCGATTTTAATCACATACAGCGTTTTTTTACCTTTTGACTTTGCCATTTCAATTAGTTTGGGCTATGCAGATGCAAATCCCGGGTTAAAATTGAATACTGAAGCGTTTATATTTTTAAGCACACAGAACGAAACTGTTCTGCAGTTTCATGTATTGGCTAATAGTTTTTTTAATACTGCCTGCGCCGCAAATACGCGATTGGCCGCCTGTGTCTGTACCAAACAATGAGGCCCGTCCAGGATTTCATCGCTCAATTCCACATTGCGACGCACCGGTAAACAGTGCATGACTTTAGCATGATTGCTATACTGCAAATGTCGTTCCGTAAGCATCCACGCGGCATCGGTACACAGCACTTTGCCATAATCCGTATAACTGCTCCAATTCTTAACATACACAAAATCAGCGCCTTCTAAGGCTTTTTCCTGGTTGTGCGTCACGGTGGCCCCTGTTGTAAAACGCGGATCAAGTTCATAACCGGGCGGGTGCGCAACCACAAACTCAACGTCCATTTTACCCATCCACTCGGCAAATGAATTGGCCACTGGCTGTGGAATGGGTTTGATATGCGGCGCCCAACTCAACACTACTTTGGGCCGGTGTTTGGACCGATGTTCCGCAATCGTGATACAATCGGCCAAACTTTGCAAAGGGTGCAGGGTCGCCGATTCCAGACTCAAATACGGCCGCCCGGTGTACCGGATAAACTGCCGCATTATATGCTCACCATAATCCGCTTCCCGCGACTGCAATCCCGGAAAACAACGCGCCCCGATGATGTCGCAATAAGACCCGAGCACGGGCGCAGCATCTTTAATGTGCTCCACCGTTGAACCGTTCATCACAACCCCTTCATTGAATTCAAGCGCCCAACTGTCCTTGTCCGCATTAACGGTAAGTACCTGCATACCAAGGTTTTGCGCTGCGATTTGCGTGCTCATGCGCGTGCGCAAGCTCGGATTCAAAAACACCAAACCAAGCGTCTTGTTTTTACCCAAATGCTGGTCGGCAAACGGATGTTCCTTAGCAGCGAGCGCCTCCTGAATCAATGCGTGTACATCTGTCACATCTTGTACAGAAGTGAATTGAAGCATGGTATTTGCGATTAAAATGGTTAAGCTTGAATCAATTTTTCAAAAGCGGCTAAAAAAACATCGGCTTCCATCTTGGTTAAAGCCAAAGAAGGCAACAAACGAATCACATTCGGCTTGGCTTCCCCGGTAAAAACAGCCTCCTCATAAAGCAGATTTTTGCGCAAATCAGCCATTTCCTCCGGCAAATCAATGCCGATCATCAAGCCTTTGCCGCGCAGTTCTCTAATTGAAGGAAACGCCCCTAATTGTGTTGTCAGGTATTCCCCGATTTCAACAGCATTCCGTATAAGTCCTTCTTGTTCAATCACTTCCAACACAGCCAAGGCCGCCGCACAAGCCAGCGGGTTGCCGCCAAACGTGGTACCCAACATGCCGTGCCAGGGCTTCAAATGCGGCGCAATCAAAATGGCCGCTACCGGAAACCCGTTGCCCATGCCCTTGGCCACCGAATAAATATCGGCCGGAACTTCCGCGTAATCGTGGGCAAAAAACCGGCCGCTGCGCCCATAACCGCATTGCACGCTATCCGCCACATACAAAGCGCCGTATTCCGTGCAGCAACTGCGGACTTTTTGTAAAAACGCAGGTTCCGCCACATTAATTCCCCCAACACCTTGAATCCCTTCTACAATCACAGCGGCAATTGAATGTCCCTGTTCTGCAAAACAAGCCTCCAAAGCAGCCAAGTCGTTAAAAGGCAAAAAGATGATATTGTCCGTCTGGTTTACCGGCGCTATAATTTTCGGATTGTCCGTAGCCGAAACCGCCAGCGAAGTGCGGCCGTGAAACGATTTTTTAAACGCCACTACTTTTTTGCGACCGGTCACAAACGAGGCCAGTTTCAAGGCGTTTTCGTTTGCCTCTGCGCCCGAATTGCACAGAAATAATTGATAATCAGGCTTTCCTGAAACCACGCCCAACTTCTCCGCCAGTTCCTCCTGTATCGGCAAATGCACCGAATTGGAGTAAAAACCGATTTTATGCAACTGTGCCATCAGCCGATCCACATAATGCGGGTGGGTGTGGCCGATGGAAATGACCGCGTGGCCACCGTACATGTCTAAGTATTTTCGGCCTGCATTGTCCCAAACCCAAACGCCCTCGGCCCGTTCAATCGTGATATTTTGAAGCGGATAAACATCGAATAATTGCATAACAATCAATGATTTAAAAATTAGAAGCCTTTAACCGCAAACCGGTCGTTTCGTCCAACCCGAACATCAGGTTCAGGTTTTGTACCGCCTGCCCGCTCGCGCCTTTCAGCAAATTGTCGATGGCGGCGTGTATAACCAATTGATCCTCATTGCGTTCCAATTGAATCAGGCATTTATTGGTATTCACCACCTGTTTCAAATCAATCGGCTCCAAACTAAGATGGGTAAATGGATGATTCTGGTAAAAATCCTGATACAATTGGTTCAAATCCTCCAAAGACTTATCGCAAGTCGTCACCGCGCTGATAAAAATGCCGCGTGTAAAATCGCCGCGCCAGGGCACAAAATGTATCGGCGCCGGTTTGTGGCCCAACAACTGCCCAAGCGTTTGTCGGATTTCACCTAAATGTTGGTGCGTCAAGGTTTTATACGCAGAAATATTGTCGGCGCGCCAGGGAAAATGCAGGCTGCTTTGCAAACTTTGTCCCGCGCCCGTCGCGCCCGTGATGCCTGTTACATGCACCGTTTGCAACAAATCCGCCGAAGCCAAAGGCAACAAGGCCAATTGAATGGCTGTCGCAAAACAACCCGGATTGGCCACGTTTTGCGCTGTTTCAATGGCTTTTTTTTGCAATTCCGGCAAACCGTACACAAAAGTTCGTTCGCCAAATTGCGCTTGTTCCGACAAACGAAAATCGTTGCTTAAATCAATGATTTTCAAATTATTAGGCAATTCAAGTCCGCTGAGTAAAGCACGCGCCTCCCCGTGTCCGGCGCATAAAAACCAGACATCCGCGCCCGTTTCAACTTCGGCCGAAAAAGTAAGTTCCGTTTCACCCAACAAATCGCGGTGTACCGATGCAATGGGTTTGCCCGCGTTGCTCCGACTGTGTGCAAACAAAATTTGAACCTGCGGATGCCTTAACAAAATACGCAACAACTCGCCGCCGGTGTAACCCGCCGCACCGAAGATGCCGACTTTAATCATTTCCGTGTTCATTTCGTTTCCGTTTTCACCGCATTTACCGCATGGTAAATGGCCGTTTGGTTCCCAAATATTTTGGCAAAGCCCCGCACATCTTCCCCAGTCCAAGCTTTATTCTGTTCACCGTAACTCCCAAAGCGACTGCTCATCAGGTCATGCGGACTTTCGATCCCGTCTAAGGTAAAACGATACGGATGCAGCGTGGCGAATACCGTTCCCGTCACCGTTTCCTGCGTGTCAACTAAGAATTTTTCAATGTTGCGCATGGTCGGATCCAGCAATTGGCCCTCATGCAGCCAGTTGCCGTACCAGCCCGCCAATTGTTCTTTCCAGTGCAATTGCCACTTGGTAAGCGTGTGTTTTTCAAGCAAATGATGCGCTTTTATAATCAAAATGGGCGCCGCAGCCTCAAAACCGACCCGGCCTTTGATGCCGATAATCGTGTCGCCCACATGGATATCGCGACCGATTCCGAAGGGCTGCGCGATTTCCTGCAAATGTTGTATGGCCTGCGAAGGATGCGCGAAAACCTGGTCGTTTACCGCCGTCAGTTCGCCTTTTTGGAAATGCAAGGTCAGATGCTCCGGCGCCGTTTTGCTTACCGGCGTCGGCCAAGCCGATTCCGGCAGCGGCTGTCGACTGTTCAGCGTTTCCCGGCCGCCCACCGAAGTGCCCCAAAGACCCTTGTTGATGCTGTACGCGGCCTTTTCCGTATTCATATCCACACCGCGCTGCTTCAAGTATTCAATTTCCGCTTCCCGGCTCAGTTGTTGGTCGCGGATCGGCGTGATGATTTCCACACCCGGCAGCATACTTTGAAACACCATATCAAAGCGCACCTGGTCGTTGCCCGCGCCCGTGCTCCCGTGCGCGATGGCCGTAACGCCCAATTGCTGCGCATATTCGGCCAAAGTAACCGCCTGCACGATACGTTCCGCGCTGACGCTCAAGGGATATGTGCCGTTTTTCAGCACATTGCCATAAATCAGGAAACGCAGGCAATTGTCGTAATAATCCTGCGTCACGTCCGCTACCGTGAAGGATGCAACACCCAATTTTCGCGCATGATCCTCGATATGCCTCAGTTCCTCCGCGCTAAAACCGCCGGTTTGAATCGTTACAGCATGTACCTCCCAACCCAATTCGCGCAGGTACAAGGCACAATAAGTCGTGTCAAGTCCGCCGGAAAAAGCGAGCAAAAGTTTATTTTTCATTTTAAGCATCATTGTATCTATTTGGCTTATTCAAAGGGTTTTACACCACTGAATCGACCTCGACCTCGGAGAGGTCGCACGTTTGTAGAAATCTCAATCAAACGTTAAATGCCCGATGGCTGGCAACGAAACCACCGGCTTATCTTGGGGAAAAACCGTTGGCAGCGACTTCGTCACCGTCATTTGCGGTTCTTCCGCTTTAGCCGCTTCAACCGCCGGAGGTTCGTACAACATTGCGGTGCAAAGGCAGTTTTTCCGCTCCTTGCTCATTAAAATATCGTAGTTGACGCAGCTTTTACAGCCCGACCAGAATTCATCATCCGTCGGGAGTTCAGAATACGTAACCGGTTCATAGCCAAGTTCTGAGTTAATTTTCATCACAGCCAAACCTGTCGTCAGACCGAATATTTTTGCTTCTGGATAATGCTCCCGACTCAGTTCGAAAATACGACGTTTAATCAGCCGCGCCAGCCCGCTTTTTCGGTACTGCGGCGACACAATCAAACCCGAATTGGCCACATAACGGCGGTTACTCCAGGTTTCGATGTAACAAAAACCGGCCCATTCGCCTTCAGCGGTAAACGCAATGACAGCTTTACCCTCCATCATTTTTTGATGCAGGTATTCCGGCGTGCGTTTAGCGATACCGGTGCCGCGGGCTTTGGCAGAATCTGCCATTTCCGTGCAAATCATAGGAGCAAAATCCAGGTGTTCCGGACCGGCAACCGTGACTTTAAAAAATGTTTGATGCATGGCACCCTAATGTTTTATTTGTTATAAAACCGTAAGAATCAGATGGATACAGAGAAAAGAAAAGGTAGAAACAAACCGTACTGAAGCCAAAATGGATACAGAAAGAACGAAAAGCGCCACACCACTCACGAGGAGAAGCAGGTTAGGAACTTAATACTAAGCCTTGTAGGTCTGATTTTATCGTCGCATCCCTCTCGGACGCGGAAAGTTGTTAAAAAAAACCATTCCGGTAACAGGAACGGAAAAACCCCCATGCCTCTGGGCGACAGCAGATGCCGCAGCAGAAAAGGACTTGATGGCAGTGTTTTTTTTCATTTCAGGCTAAAAAATGCAGGACGTAATCGCCTTTGTACAAGTAGAAGTGAAAGATTTGAATTTGGTTGTACTCGTTTAAACAGTGCAAACTAACGGGAATTTCAAGAGAAATGTAGGGCTTTTTCATTAAATTAACATAAAGTTTTTGTTGGGAAGGTAGGGGAGATTGGGGTTGGGGCTTGGAAAAGCGATTAATATTTTGTTTTAAGACGGAACGGATAAAGATTTTGAAGTATAAGTTTACTTGACCAAATCTACCCCGCATTACTGATTCTTAAGACCAAAACTCGGGTGCAGAGATTCAATCGTATTTGTTTTTGAAAAACATACCCACCGCAGGGGCGCCCCTCGCGGGCGCCCAACCCGATGCCCCACAAATGACGGCATCTAAACCGGTACACAAACCCGAAATGCCCTGGGCGCCCGCAAGGGGCGCCCCCTGCATTATTCATACGGCGCTTTAATCGCTTCAAATTCCATATCATTGAAATCATACAGCATTTTTTCATTGTAAAGGGCATTTTTATGAAGCATTCCGGACCAAATTTGCCCGTTTGTCGCCCAAACTAAACGCGAACGATCCAGTTCAGCCCATTCCCAATCGGGGTACTGCGTCACAGTTTGAGTCGGCAAATGCACCAAAGAATATTCATTCCAGGTGGAAGGCTTGCCTCGTTTTTGGCTTGCTCCCTGGTTTATGGACAACATTATAAGCCAATCACGGCCGATTGCCTTTTCAAATACGAAGTGATTTTTGATATGCCCGCTCACCAGCGACCAGCCGTCGCGCTCCAAACGCCGGCAATAAAGCCCCAAATCGCCTATGATCGGGTATTTTGATTGCGCCGCAGCTTCATCCAAAGAGCATGTTGCCGCCTTTGGATCAGGCTTATGCAGCAGCACTTCATTTGATTCGCGCAACGTATGGAAAAAAGCCCCCCTGGCGATATTGTATGTTTTGTCGTTGATAAAATGCCCCCCGCCAAACCAAGTATCTTCCTCTCCATATAGCGCAATCGCCCGCAGGTAAGGCGCGCGCGAAACGGCCGTCCAGCACAATGGCCCCTGCCAGCTACGTCGAGCGTTCATGGCAAAATAAAGGAAGTATTTGCCGTTTGGGGAAAGATCGCTGCGGTGTTCGTAAATACGCCCCTTAAGCCATTGACCTATACTGAAATGGTCGGTTTTGCGGTTCCACAATAAAGTACAGAATTGATTGGAAGGGCCACGCCGAATGACAAGCCCAATGTTGCTTTGGGCGGCAAGCAGCACATGAAGTCGAGGTGGAACGGTATTTTTTACCATTTTTGGACGTTTAAGATGATTTCCCGTTAAAACGTAGATCGTATTTAAACTGCGTTTTTATGGCTTTCGTTCCAAAAACGTATCGGAAGTTTTAACGAGGGTTGAATTCAAACGCCCAATACCCACCGCAGGGGCGCCCCTCGCGGGCGCCCAACCCAATGCCCTGCAAATGACAGGATATAAACCGGTACAGAAATCTGAAATGCCCCTGGTATTGGAATGGGCGCCCGTTCATGTAGGGGCGCCCGCGAGGGGCGCCCCTGCGGTACAACCACCAACGAAAAACGCTTGCCCCCCCCGGCAGTTCCCAAATTCTCCTACCTTTGCGCCCTTACGCTACACAATATCATTAAAATGCCAGGAACGCTACTTTGCCCTAATTGCCAATCCGACCT
>JBAXTB010000193.1:0-11000 GCA_037130425.1 Bacteroidota bacterium | reverse complement strand
TTTCTGCCTGCTTTAAAAGCAATCTAAGCAAAAGAATATTCCGAATATGCTCGAAGTTCCGGCGGTAAAAAACCAGCCACAATGTCTGTTTTGGGTACGCCGCGCGCCTCAAGCATATCACCAACTTCCCATTCTGTCATATTTTGCTGTACCCACACCTTGCCGTTGATGATGTCAAAATGCAACGGACAATCATGTATGTAGCGATCCCCTTCCCAGCCCATTGTAACGATCTGGTATCGGTGCTGCTCCTTATCGGCAATTAGTTGATTGCCGCCAACGATATTGGCGTATTTGATTCGAACATATTCCTGAAGAATTTCCAGGATTGCTTCCTCATATTTTTTTATCTTATCCATCTTGTTATAGACTTGTCTGTTTGATTGTACAACAAAAGATTGATTTTTTCTTCCTTGACCGTATCTTGAATAACGTCCTCCTCAAAAAAACGGTTAAAAATACTTTCCGGAAGCGCCAAATACAAAATCCGATCAGATTTTAATCGTTTTAGTACATTACGATATATTATGTACTTGCCTACAGCCTCATATAAGGCCGTGATAAAAGATAAATTTCCAAAAGTTTTTATCTCAATGGCAATTCTTTCTGTGCCTTTTTCCGCTGCGATAAGCCTCTCCGCCCCGAGATCAATTTGCACCTGCATTTTTCCTATTTTGAAAGACAATGGATCGTCAGTAACGAGCCACCCGTCTTTTAATAATGCATCCTTGACATCCTGATGAAATAAATCTCTTGCCATTTTTCTTTGGTCTATCGCTGATTTTGTACAAAGTTAATCTATTCCAACTATTTGTGAAAATTCGGCTGTTTCAATTTATATATTCTCATAAAAAACAAGAGCATTCCGCCGCATAGCGGTCTTCTGCTCTTACACGCAGTGCCCATCTGCTGCCGCGCTTGTGTCTTTTCGACCAAGCGCAATCAACGCGCGGTGTTATGTTGTTCAAAATCAATTTGTTATATGGGCTGATCACTCACATTACGTGCGCTTGGTCGAAAAGACACAAGCGCGGCAGCAATATCGAATATCGAACGGGGGCGTTGGATCAGGCTACCCGAAAAACCAAGCCCAACGCCCCCGTTCGATATTCGGTGTTCGATATTCGATATTCTTCTGTTCGTTATTCGATATTCCCCTGTTCGATATTCGTTATTCACTATACCGGTAGTCCACAACCACCCCGCCAGCTTTGAGTTTGCCGTCTTTTACTTCGCAGCGTTTGCCGCTTGGAATTAATACCAGCACTACGGCTTCATTGGCCGGAATGTTGAAACGGAAATTGCCACTGATGCCGCGTTTTACAAATCGGCGATTCACCGTGTCATATACATCTACTTTAGCCGCGCTGGCATTCATTTGCACTAATTTTTCCTCCTTGTAAGGATTAAAATACAAATAAGTAGGGTAGGCGGCGTCGCGGCGGTAAAAATCAGTGGCGCGGCAATCGAGTTGGAGAATTTCCGGCACATCCGTGGCCTGGATGACGCCGCCGAAAATACCTACGTGGCCGCTGCCGTACACGGAAAACATGGTTTGCTGCGGCATACCTTCAGCCCAAAGTGGCCCGTCGCCTTGCGCAAATGGCGTAATGCCCTTGAATTTGG
Organism: Bacteroidota bacterium; assembly: GCA_037130425.1. GTDB lineage: Bacteria > Bacteroidota > Bacteroidia > Chitinophagales > Saprospiraceae > M3007. The sequence continues at coordinate 9,374 of JBAXTB010000193.1, read as the reverse complement.
GGTACACTGATTCCTTAATCACGCCTTCGTAAGCAATCACGTTGTTCGTGATCGCCTTGTACTGCGGAATGGCTTGTAAAGAATCCGGCATTTCATAGGGATAACAAAAACGCGCGGCATTGGAAGCATTGAGCGCCCATTTGCCCACGGCGCGTGCGTAACGCTGATCGTAGCGCACTAAGGCCGACATCGGCATCATCAGGTCGAACGTGTTCATTAAGAAACCGTAGCCGCCGTTGTGTACGGTGCTACCCGCCAGTCCGCTCACGTCATAGCCGCCCCAATTGTCGGCCAGCACGCCCCAGCCTTCGCGGCCGACCGCAGTACCGTCGTAGGTCCAGTTGATAAAACGCTGTATGTCATAATTGGTACCCGCTTCTTCGTTCATGCGCGCGCCCACGTAGGCCGCGATGGGCATCATGGCCTCGTAAAAGCGGTTTTCTTTTTGGTTATACAGTACATTCATGGCGTTTTTGGCTGCGCGCAGGTATTTAGCGTCGCCGAATTTGACCCAGGCCGAGTACAGTACAAAGGCATAGCCGCCCGCCACATCTTCCTGGGTTGGGATGTTATTTTTGCCGGGTTTCATGTTTTTAAAATCAAAAAACGAATAACTGTAATTGGTGCCCATTACCGAATCGGAGCGATAAAACTGCTCGGCGATGGTGCGGAGGATTGGATCAAAGTCCTTTTCCTTGGGATACAACTGCGCGACGCTGTAAAAAAGTACGTTGTTGTGAACTTCGTACCAAAAATCGTTGCCGTAGCCGCCGCCGATATGCGCGCCTTCATTGGTGAAATTCATCACCACGTTCCAGCCGTTGTCGCGGTTGAAGTAGTTGCGCAGCATGTGTACGTAATTACGGCCGTCCTGGTTGCTCTTGTCGATACCGACCAAAGACGCGCCTAACACCGCACCGAGTCCGCCAAGCGCTTCGTGGTTTTCGCCGTTGTTTTTGGCGGCCCCCATGCGAATATCGCCAAGGGCCGTGTAAATGCCGAATGTGCTGTCAGGGAAGTTGCGACCCATTTTGTCGAACCAAACCAAGGGCAAAAACGGGCCTTTTTGCTTGTCATCGAACACGTAACGGTCGAACTCCAGCGCCGTTTTTTTCCAGTCCCGATAAGCATACGGTTTGGGGCGGTTGGGCATTTTTTCTATACGCGGGATGGCGCGTTGGGCAACAGCGGTAGCGGTGGGTTGGAAGGCAGCGTGCGGCGCACAGGCTGCGAGCAGGGGCAGAAAAAGGTATATAAGATTTTTATAACGCATCGTATTTGTTTAATTTCTGCACAAAAAAACAAAAAATCGCAAGAATCCCAATAGTTATTTTAGGCAAGTGCGTTTGGTACCGGCGCTTAAGAAGAGATTGGTTTTTCAGATACTTTTAAAACAACTTCATAAACAAATGCTTTGGAGCAAATATTATATTAACTTTATACTTACTTAACATGCTTATCTCCGGCATCGGGTACCTTTGTCCCAATAAGTTTGGTTGAAAACATGATTTGCCCGCGCCACATTTCCTCTCCTGCCCGTTCGCTATTCGGTCGCTTTTTCCATTTGCACACGCAAATTCCTCACCCTGTAACAGGTTTATTGGAGAACGGGCGCCCTTTTTAGGCGCGGGTTTTTTACCTTGATTTAAGTTTCTCAGATAGGACATGAAAAAAAAGCTTGATATCGTTGTACTTTCAGATATACACCTCGGCACCTACGGTTGTCATGCCAAGGAGTTGAATAATTATTTAAAAAGTATCCAGCCCCGTACCTTGGTTCTGAATGGCGACATTTTCGACATGTGGTACTTTAAGAAAAGTTATTTCCCGAAAGAACACATGGAAGTGGTGCGCCGTATCCTCAAAATGGCGGTAAACGGAACCAAAGTATATTACCTCACCGGCAACCATGATGACGTGCTGCGTAAGTTTGGCGAGTTCTCGCTGGGCCTGATTCAATTGCGCAATAAATTGGTATTTCAGATTGACGGTCGTACGCACTGGGTATTTCACGGGGATGTTTTTGACGCCAGTATCCAAAGGGCCCGCTGGCTTGCGCGCCTTGGTGGGGAAGGCTATGACATGTTGATTCGGATAAACCGCTCTATCAATGCGATGCGCAAGGTTTTCGGGCTTTCTCCGGTTTCTTTTGCTTCAAACATTAAAAAAAGCGTAAAAGGCGCGGTTAAATACATCAGCGATTTTGAAGATACCGCCATTCAACTGGCTGCCGAAAAAGGCTATGATTGCGTTGTTTGCGGCCATATCCACCGCCCCCAAATGCGCGAGGTAACAGCCAACAATGGTCGTACCGTAAGTTATCTGAACAGCGGCGACTGGGTTGAAAACCTCACGGCGCTTGAATTTGTCAATGGAAAATGGTCGCTGTATAAATACGACAAAACAGATCATGAGTTTCTGAATCCGCGCCTGCATGTTACGGATAATGAGCCGAATGTGTACACCCTCAAACGCGAGGAAATGTTGCCTGATGTGCAGGGAATTGCGGCGCTTGATGCCATGTAATGGTTGAACTTAGCAGTTTTTGTTACATAAGTTAGTGAAAAGGTAGATGAAAAGCCGGACGCAGTTTTGCGCCGGCTTTTTGGATTTCAAATAGTATGGATTATCACCTTGTTTTGCTTTGTTTGTTCGCCTTTTTAGCCGGCTTTATCGACAGCATTGTCGGCGGCGGCGGCTTGGTTCAGATTCCGGCATTTTTCGTGTTGTACCCGCAGTTGTCGGTTTCGCATATTATCGGCACCAACCGTTTGGCGGGCGTAGTGGGTACTTCCGTGGCGGCCTGGAATTACAGTCGCTCGGTGCGCATTCCCTGGAAGACGGTGCTTTACGCGGGCGTAGGCGCGGCCGTGTGCTCGTACATCGGCGCGACGCTGCAAAGTTTGTTGCCTTCTAATGTATTGAAACCCATTATGTTGGCGCTTATTATTGCCATTGGTATTTTCACTTACAGCAAAAAAGAATTCGGGTTAAAGGATCATTTCAAATACCCGGAACATCGCATTCCCTACATCGCGCTTTTGATCGGCATGGCCCTTGGTTTTTACAATGGATTTGTAGGCCCCGGCACCGGAAGCCTGCTGGTGTTCGGCTTTGTGAGCGTGATCGGCTATAGTTTTTTAAGCGCCTCGGCCAGCGCCAAAGTGGTGAATGTGATTGCCGATGGCGCTTCCCTTGTGTTTTTATTGTCGCACCATTTTGTCCTGTTCGAATTGGCCTTGCCAATGATGGCTTGCAATGTGGCGGGTTCGTACACCGGCAGCCGTTTGGCAGTGTTGCGGGGCAACGCGTTTATGCGGCAGGTGTTTATCGTGGTGGTTGGGGGGATTGTGTTGCGGTTTGCGTGGGATGTGTGGCGGGGCTGGGGGCAATAATCACCCCCCATACATCAACAACTCCTCCTCACTATCCGGATACACAAACACCCCCTCCTGTTTCAACCCGATCTTCTCTAAAAGCCTGATGGAGTGCGGGTTATTCGGTAAAACGATCGCCAAAATCTTGGGCAAATTCAAGGTTTCCTTGGCGTATTTCAAAGTCGCATTGGCCATTTCGAAGGCATAACCCTGGCCGGCGTATTCGGGCAACAAAGCAAAACCGATGTCAGGATGCGCTAAAATATCGCGGTTGATAATGCCGCATATCCCGATCGGCGTTTGGCTTTCTTTCAGCATAACCATGAACAAACCGTAGCCGTTTTGTGCATAACTTTTGATCGGGCCGTTTTCCATATAGCCAATTGCCTGCGCTTCGTTGTGTACATTGCGGTCGCCGATAAACGCCAGCCAGCCCGGACTGTTGAGCAGATCAATGATAAATGCGGCGTCTGCATGGGTAAGTTCCCGCAGTTGAAGTCTTTCTGTTTCTAAAATATGGCGCATGATGGAAGGTCGTTTATTTGAAAGCAATAAAGACTCAAAACTACGCAATTCGGGCTTCAATTGGATGGCCGAGTAGCGCCGGGTTGGACGGCGGAATTTATTCCGCCTATAAAAACAAACACAATATGTTGATTTTAAAGATTTAATATATTTTATTAGGCGGAATAAATTCCGCCGTCCAGTTAAGACGCGTATGAAAAATGAAAGTTTTTCCAAACCTTTGGGCGCAATTGCAATTTTTCGGATTTTATCGTAAACGCAAAGTGGTTCTTAAAGGGAATCCATTGAAAATCAATTTAATCCATCCTGAAAATCTTCAAAATCAATTAAATCTTGGTATAACCTGAACACAAATGCGCGAATTCCTGTCAGAAACAGACCGCCTGCTACACGAGGGCCAAGCCTTTAGCGCCGTAACCGTCATCAAAACCTGGGGCAGCGCGCCGCGGCCGGTCGGGTCCATGATGTTTGTGGGGCCGAACTTAGAAATGCTCGGCTCGGTGTCGGGCGGCTGCGTGGAGGGCGTGGTGCTGCGCGAATCGGTGGCGACTACGACGGGTGAACCGGGTCGGGTGCTCAGCTTCGGTGTGAGCGACAACGATGCCTGGTCGGTGGGACTTACCTGCGGCGGCACGATTGAGGTGTATTTAGAAAAATTTCCCGGCTGCGATGACCCCGTTTTTTGGCAAACGTTGCGCCGTTGTTTGTTCGAAAACAAAAGTTGCGTGTGGGCCACCCGCATTGAAGACGGCGCGGAGGAACACCATTTACTTGAAATAGATGAACCGGAGGCAAGGTCGGAAATGCCCGATGCCTTGCGGGCGCATTGTGTACGCGCCTGGCGCGAGCGCAAAAGTCAGGAAGTCTTTTTAGATGAAACGCGCTGGTTTTTGCGGGTTTTTCCGCGCAAACTTCAACTGATTATCGTCGGGGCGGCGCACGCGTCAGCGGAACTGGTTCACCTTGCGCATTTCTTTGATTTTGAAACGATTGTGATTGATCCCCGCGCGGCATTTGCGCGCAACACGCATTTCAGCACCCCGCCGGATCGGATCATAGAAGACTATCCCGCCGAGGTGTTGCCGGATTACACGCTGGATGAATACACATTTGCGGTGGTGATGGCACATGACCCGAAAATCGACGATCAGGCGCTGTTTATATTGTTGCGTTCAAGGGCGGCTTATATTGGCGCCTTGTCGAGTAAAGCATCCAACGAACGGCGACGTGCGCGCCTGTTGGAGGCCGGTTTTACGGAAGCCGAATTTAGCCGTATCCACGCGCCGGTGGGTCTGCCGATCAAATCGCGCACGGCACGGGAAATTGCGCTGAGCATTATGGCGCAAATCATTGCCGTAAAAAACCAATATCTGTAACATGGACGAAAACCTTTCCAAACTATACCAAGGCTTGATCGCCGAACACAACCGCGCGCCGCTTTTTTTTGAAAAACGGCCGGATGCGCCGAATATGGTGGAGGCTTATAATCCGTTTTGCGGCGACAAGTTTAAACTGTATTTAACTATTGAAAATCAAGTAGTTGTGTCGGCGAGTTTTCACGGGTACGGCTGCGCGGTATCGAAGGCGGCCACCTCGGTTTTGATGAAAAAAATACAGGCGCAGCCCTTGGATCGGGTTTCTGAAATACTGCATCAATTTTTGACGGCCATTGCGGCAGGTGAACATTCGGACCCCGAAACGGCGGTGTTTGCAGTGGCTAAAAACTTTCCCGGCCGCGCGCAATGCGCAACGCTGACACATCAGGCCTTGGCGGACTATTTGCTACTTTCAAGTGAATGAAGCCTGTCAAACCCAACACCGAAAATGTCAAGGTAGCAGCCTACCGCAAATAATGCGACGGCGGCGCCCCGAAATGCTCGCTGAACAACTGCGAAAAATACTTCACATCTGAAATACCCACGGCAAAACTGACTTCTTTGACTGTCCGGTACTTTCCTTGTAACAATAAATCTTTGGCGGTCTGAAACCGGATTTCTTTCAAATAACGGCTCGGCGAAAGCCCGGTCAATTGCTGCAAACGACGCCGAAACTGCCGCTCGCTCAGGTTCAAGGATGCCGCCACCCGATCCATGTTGAACTGGGGTTCGGAAATATGCTGAATGAATGCCTGTTCCACCTCTTTCAACCAGTTTACATTCGACTCCGACAACACCGGGGCGGAAGCGCCGGGCATTTCCTCGTTTTCGAAGCCGTCTAAAACGGGCATCAGGCTATTTTTAACGCGCTCATAATAATGGGCCAACAGATTCTTCACCCGCGTGACCAATTCCTCTTCCACAAAAGGTTTCAGCATGTAATCGTCCACCCCGATGCGCAGGGCGCGCAATTTCACTTTCACATCCGTGCGCGCGGTAAGCATGATGTACGGAATGTGCCGCAGCGCATCCTTGCTTTTCACCCACTCCAGCAAACCGAAACCGTCCATGACCGGCATCATCAAATCGGAAATAATCAAGTCGGGCAAACGGGCGGAGGAAGGGGCGCGTTCCTCCATGATGTTGTTGAGCATATCCAATGCCACCTTTCCGTTTTCGGCCGTTATGGTTTCATAGCCGTCAAGGGTAATGCTGAGGTAGCCGCGCAATTCGGGGTTGTCTTCCACAATCAACACCAGCGGCCGACCTGTTTCGACCGGTGATTCCAGGCTGATAAGGTCGCCGGTTTCTGTCATGGCCGGCATTTCCGTTCCTGTTTTTTCTACGGTGTACGCGGGCGCTACTTTTTTCGGGAACCTGAAATAAAACGTGCTACCTTTCCCATATATGCTTTCTACCCAAACAGTACCGCCCAGCAAGTCGGCCAACTCCCGGCATAACGACAAACCGATGCCTGTGCCGCCTTGTGCGGGTGCATCTGCTAATTTAGACTGGTAAAAACGATCAAAAATATGGGGCATATCGTTTGGGTGAATACCCGGCCCGGAATCATGTACGGAAAGTTGGAGTTTGTCGCCCAAATCCTCGGCAACAATGGTGATGGTTCCCCCTTTCGGCGTGAATTTCAAGGCATTCGACAGGAAATTATGCAATATTTTTTCCGCTTTGTCGGTATCCGAATAAATGCAAAGCGCCGGGTCGGCTTTGGACTGAAATGCAATATTGACTGATTCCACGCCGCCAAAAGAACTGAACTGCGCCAGGGTGGGCCGCAGGGAATCTAACCAATTCACCGGTTTTTCACGAACTTCCAACTTCCCGGTTTCTAATTTGGAGAGGTCGAGAATTTCGTTCACCAATTTGAGCAATTGGTTGCTGTTGCGCTGTATCAGTTGCAGCAAATGAAGGTCTTTCCCTTGCCAATTATCTTGTTTAAGCAGGCTGTTGATGGGGCCAAGTATGAGGGACAATGGCGTGCGCAATTCGTGGCTTACATTGGCAAAAAAGCGGGACTTGAGTTTTTCCAGCGACTTTAATTCTTCCGCCTGAGCCGTAATGATTTCATTTCTGTCTGCCAGCAAACGGCTTGTTTTACGCTGCCTGAAATAACCGATCAGCACAAAAAAGGCAAGCAAGGCCACTAACAACGAACCGATGATGATGAGGCTGCGTTGTCGGCGCATGGTCTGCAATAGTTTTTCTTTTTCTCCGGTTCGGTATTCAGTTTCCATCCGGCTCAGCAACTCGGCATTTCGGTCATAATAGTTCTTACTGACACCCGAATATGCTTTCTCTAAGTGGCTAAGCGCCTCGCTCGTGTTCCCCATTTCTTTTGCCAGCACATAATATTGTTCATGTAAGCCCAACAGATCAGGGCTGTCCATACCGGCCTGCATATATACTTTGTATGCCTTGTCTAAGGTCGCCTTAGCAAGGTCGTATTGTTTTAAGGCCAAATATTGACCGGATAGCCGGAGGTTGATGTCGGCAACGTACATACTGTGGGCTGCTTCCGCTAATTTCAGGCTTGCTAAACGGACTTCAAGCGCTTCTTTTGCCCGATTCTCCATCGAAAGATCGGAAGACATAGTGCTCATCGCGCGCATGCGGGCTTGTACGACATCGAAATACTTGAGGTAGCCTATCGCCTCTGTTAAATACCGATAATGCATATTGAAATCCCGCGCATCCTGATAATTCAAGGCCAGCATCATCAACTCATTGATGATCCAGGTGGTATCTTTTTGGCTTTGAGCCATTTCAAGCGCCTTTGTATGTTCCGGAATCGCTTTCAAACTGTGGCCAAAAAAAACATCCCGGTTGATAATTCCCATCACGGATAATATACGCACCTTTAGCCGTTGATCGCCTGCTTTTTCGGCCAAATCCAAGGCTTCTTTGATGAGGTCGCGGGCGTATTCGGTGCGTCTGTTGCGGTGGGCGGAGTATGCGGCAATGTATAGGACGCCGGCGTGTTTTTGCGGCTGTTTTTCTGAAATCGCCAAGGCTACTTTCGCCAGCGAATCAGCCCTTGCAATTTCCAAATTGATCAGATAATTGAAGCCCAGTTCCACATACGCATCTAATTTTCGCTTCATTTCCGTGTCCGGAATCACGCGAATCAGAGTACCCAATATGCGATTACTACAATCCGTATATCCAAGTTGCCGGTACCGTTCGGCCCGTTTCAACCAGGCGCTGGTATTGCGCACATCCGCCCGGATACTTTCCACAATTTCCTGTTCAGGGCATTCCTTGGTCGGCTGCGCATATAGCATCGGCGCCGGCAATGACATCAGTAGGGCAAGCGCTTCATTCGTCTTTCGCTGATCGTAGGGCTTGGTTTCAGGTGTTACAGCCGACCAAAACCCGGCGGTTGTATCTTGTGCGCGGAGCGTGTTTGCGCAGATAAAAAGAATTAATGCCGGGATAAAGCAGTTCTTAGTGCTCATTTCTTTCCTTCAAAAACAATAGATGATTACACCAACAATGGGTTGTTGTAAAAAACGTGTTTTCGGATTAATCAGAAATAGCGTCAAGGGACATATCAGTGCAAAGATACGGGGTCAAAACGGACATAAAGTATGACAAATCGGACATGGCAGGGGGAAAATTCGGACATCCGGGTAGAGCATTCGGAAATGTGGCAGGTTTTAGAAGGGGCCTTTCGAAATCAATTAACGCTTGTGAGGCAGATTCTTTGCTCCTATGCCAGCCCCCCCCCACAATACGCGCGATCATCCGAATAATATTTTACGAATCATCCCATGTCGGCGGCAATCATAACTTTTGCTTAAATTAGGCAAATAGTGGTTCATAAAACAACGCAACAAAGGATGTCGATAACTTTGACTGCGAGTCAACCCGACGATCATCTGAATAATATTTGGCGAATGACTCTCAAGGGTAATGTCATTGACTAAAATCTCCATATATGAAAAACTACATACTACTCATTTCCTTTATTCATTTTACACAATTCATACATACCCAAACTCTTTTTGTCAATCAACAGGCAAACGGGATACAAGACGGGAGTTCTTGGGCGAATGCCTTTGTTTCTGTCAGACAGGCT
>JBAXTB010000192.1:0-11011 GCA_037130425.1 Bacteroidota bacterium | reverse complement strand
ATTCCTCTGTTCGATATTCGTTATTCCCTCGGCCGCAGTGAAAAAACCGACAACGCCGCGCCTTCCTGCGCCATCAAATACCGCGTCGTGAGCCATATTTTGCCCGGCGTCACGTGCAGCCCCGCTGGCAGCGCGCGCGAAACAGTTTGAAATGTCCGCAAATCAATACCTTTCAATAAGCCGGCATCAAGGTAAACGACATTGTTTCCAATAATTTGAAAATCATTGAATTGTTGATGCAAAACCGTGCGCTGGTATTGGGCGTACACATCAAAAAGCAGCAGGCCCTGCACTGTGTCTGACATAAAAACCCGATTGCCATCGTCGCGGATGGCCGTCGGAACCGGGCGATGTTCGAGCGTCTGTTGTAAAGACGGGCTTTCGAACAAGGGCGTACCGTCGGCGGAGACCTTGCGCAGTTTAAAGGCAAGTTCATCGTACAACCAGAAATTTCCGTCCTGGGAGGCCGCCACCACCCGTACTTCCGGGAATCCAGCATCAATCAGATTTAGCACGCCAAGTTCGGTCATCGTGCGGTCGAGCAGTACGATGGAGCCGTAACTTGGATACCAAACCGCGATTTTCAGCGGATTTGTCGCGTCAATATAAGTAGGGACGCCGAGGCGTGTCGTGGAATATTGGGACACCAAACGTCCGCTGGGTGCGTATTTTTCAATGTCATGCCGCGCATTAATCACGTAAATATTGCCTAAATGATCGGATGTGGCATACCGCGCGTTGACCGGAATGTGCAAGGGCGGCGGAAATGAATCGGCTGTTTGTCCTGTAAGTAAATACGCCGCACAAAAAAACAGGGTAAAAGAAATCGATTTAATCAACAGAAGACGCGCCATCGGAATCAATCGGGCTTTTTGGTCAGCGTTTTTTTGTCGTCTGTCCAGATAAACCAGTCGGGCACAAAAAATCGGGTGGTCGCGATTTCAGTACATTCCCCATCGGGTGTTTTGATGGGCTTGCGTTCGCGGAAGCGGGTGTAAATTTTTATCTCAGAAGGCGAAATGGTGTCCGCTTTTACGTCGTAGCGGCCTTCTTTGATCAAAAAGGAAAGGATCTCGGGCGAAGCGTGGGAAATTTGAATATTTGTTTCCACCAAAATACTGCTCCCGGCCCAAGCGCTTACTTCATAAATCCCGGCAATATCCAGGTCAATTACCCGCGCTGAGTCGATTTCAAACACCTGATACATCGTGCGCTCCATTTGCGCGGATAAAGTAGTAGCAGTAAATAATAATGCAAACAAAAAAGAGAACCTGAACATCATGGGCATTTTACAACTTTCGGGCAAATTTCGGAGAGTTGAACTGATAAATCAAATGTATCTAAAAAAATTGCCTTGACATTATTACAATGCCAAGGCAACACAAAGAAGCGGTTCAAAAAATGGTACTTCGTGCCGGTTAGATTAGTGCAAGGCTTGTTAATTACAAACGGCACTCAGCATGACAAATCATGCTGCCTTCTGCGGCACTCAAGTATGAATTATTTTTTCACCTCGGCCAGCGAAAGGGCGTTCGGCATTTCAATTCCCATACGTTTTGGAACATATACAGTGTACGTCACGAATTCTTTCAGGATTTCTCCTTTGATTTTTACCTGCTTTAGCAGATTCGGTGCGTTTACAATCATCACATCTTCACCCACCAACGATTTTGCAGTAAGGTTGTACCGACCCACATTTGCCAATTCATTGAGCATGGAGGTGTTGCCGGAAGCCAGGCTTACGTTAATTTCGAAACGGATGGTTGGGCTGTCCCAAGTCTTCACATCAACGGCTCCAGGCAAATCAAGCCGCAGCAAGCCTTTCCCTTGGGCATTGAAAGATTTAGAGAAAGTTTTGGCCGCAGTTTGAGCGGATACAGTAGAGATAGAAAGGGCCAGGAGGAATATTAGCGATACTGAACTAATGCGTGTTGTCATGGGTAGCCTCCTTTTTAATTTTATAATTAGGTTCAAAGTTAGATTTTTTTAAAACACTTGTCAAGAGCTGAGCAAATTTTATTTCATATTTAATAACGATACTCGAAATCAAAAGGTTGGGTGGGGTTATACTTTTTTTGAAAAAAAATGCCTGCGCGAAAAAACTTAGGTCGCTTACGGGATTCTCCCAGCCGTCATTTAATACGAAGCCATTCGCTTAACGTACCTTCGCGCCAAACAGTTCCCAACGATGAAAAAAATATTTGCACTTATGTTGATTGCCGGTTTATGCCAGGCATTTCACATTTCCAGCCCCAATATTTTCGCGCAAAGCGCCTCCAACCTGACAGCGGAGAACCCTGCGCTCGTCAGCGGCCCTATGCTTGGTTATGCCGATATGAAAGAAGTAATGATTTGGGCGCAAGTATCCGGACCGGCTTCTGTATCCGCAGAATACTGGCTGCAAGGCAAACCGGAAACCACGTTTAAAACGGATCCCTACGCAACCAAAAAGAACGAAGGCTACACCGCGCACCTGATTGCCGACCAGTTGGAACCGGGCAATACGTATGAATACCGTTTGCTTATCAACGGTAAAGCAATTGAACGCCCATACCCAACCGTATTTAAAACCCAAACCCTTTGGCAATATCGCACGGATCCGCCTGCATTTTCGGTGGCAACCGGCAGCTGCGCCTATATTAATGAAACGGAATACGACCGTCCCGGCAAACCTTACGGCTCAGAATATCAGATTTTCAAGAGTATAAATGAGCAAAAACCCGACATCATGGTTTGGTTGGGCGACAATGTGTATTACCGCGAACCGGATTGGAATACCCAAACCGGCATGTTGCACCGTTATACGCATGACCGCGCCTTGCCGGAATTGCAGCCGCTGTTGGCCTCCACCCAGCATTACGCGATTTGGGACGACCATGATTTCGGCCCCAACGACAGCGACGGCTCCTGGGTACACAAAGACATGGCCTGGGATGTTTTTAAAGATTTTTGGGGAAATCCGACCTACGGCGTGAACGGACAAAAGGGCTGCACCACCATGTTCAGGTACAATGACATTGATTTTATCCTACTCGATAACCGCTATTTCCGTGCGCCCAATGACTGCAAAACTTGTCCGCGTACCGCATTAGGGGCCGAACAATTGGCTTGGTTTAAACAAGCCCTGGCTCAAAGCACGGCGCCGTTTAAATTGGTGGCCATGGGCGGTCAATTCCTTACCACCAGCAACAACGCCGAAACCTACGCGCATTTTTTCAAAGCCGAACGCGATAGCATTATGTCTTTTATTGAGCGCGAAAACATCAAAAATGTTGTTTTCCTGACCGGCGACCGGCATTTTACGGAATTGAGCGCTGTGAAAAATAACGCGGGCAATATGGTGTACGATCTGACGACTTCGCCATTTACGTCTGGCGTGTACAACGACGCCCAAACCAAAGAAGTAAATGCCTTGCGTGTGGAAGGCGCCTTGGCCGTAACCCACAATTTCGCCATGCTTCGTTTTAGCGGCCCGCGCTTGAACCGACAAATGGAGATCACCGTATATGACGCCGACGGCAAAGAGTTGTGGCGCAAAACCATTCTTCAAAACGAATAGACCAAGTAAATATGGCTGATTCTTTTAATCCGGTAGGCGTATTGGGCGCCGGAAGCTTTGGCACCGCCATCGCTAATCTGCTGGCAATCAATGCAGATGTGTTTTTGTTTAGCCGGAAACAGCAAACCGTAGAATCTATCAATGCGACCCGCACACATTTGGGCGTGCCTGTGTCTCCGCGCGTGACGGCCACCGGCGATCTGGAGGAATTGGCCAAACGCTGCACCCTCATCATGCCGATTGTGCCTTCGAACAGTTTTCGGAGCATGATTCAGGCGCTCGCGCCTTATTTGCGGCCACACCATATTATTATACACGGTACCAAGGGTTTCGACCTGGCCGGTGTGGTGGAAGAAGATTTGGACAGGCCCGATATTTCCATCAGTCGCATGAACGTGCGCACGATGAGCGAGGTGGTGTTGGAAGAAAGCAGTGTGGTGCGCGTCGGCTGTTTGTCAGGCCCAAACCTTGCCGCAGAAATTGTAGCGGGGCAACCGGCAGCAACGCTTGTAGGCAGCCGCTTTAGAGAGGTGATTCAGGCCGGACAAGCGGCGTTGAACAGTCCTAAGTTTCATGTATTTGGTTCTTACGATATTCTGGGGGCCGAATTGGCCGGCGCTTTGAAAAATATTGTCGCGCTTGGTTCCGGCGTGCTGGGCGGATTGGGCCTTGGGCGCAACATACAAGGGCTATTAATTGCCCGCGGTTTGGCGGAAATGGTGTATTTCGGTAAATCGCTGGGCGCTTCGAGCCAGGCGTTTATGGGTGTGGCGGGTATCGGTGATCTGGTGGCAACCGCTACTTCGAGTAATAGCCGCAACTACACCTTTGGGATGCGCCTGGCAAAGGGTGAAACCACCGCGCAAATCCGTGATTCAATGCCTGAATTAGCCGAAGGGGTGCGTACCCTGCGCATCGCTCGGTTGCTGGCTAAGTATTACAAAATACACGTACCGATTACCGACATGCTGTATGCCGTTGTATATGAAGGTTTTCCGATTGAAAAAGCAATGGAATATTTGATGGCGTATCCGTATGCAGTGGATGTAGACTTTTTGTAATGATGCAAATTATGCCTCGTTCGTTCATTTTTGCCTTGGTTTTGGGCGCACTTTGGATTGCCACGCCATTGCCGGGGCAAGTAACATTAAAAGGTATTATCCGGAACTTGCCGGCGAATGTTGGGCGCCAAATGACTGTTGAATTTTGGGATACTAATCGCTGGTCGCCAATCGCTTCATTTGACCTGCAAACCGACGGATCATTTCAAACAATTGTGAAATCGGAAATGCCGGCCCAATGCCGTATTCGGGTGCTGGCAAAACCGCGCGCCTGGTCGGATTTTATCATTCCCGGCCCTGATAATCCGAATTCTGTGCTTGTTTTTGACCTTGATTACACGCAAATGTTTGGCCACACAGCCCATGCGGAAGGTACCTGGGATCACTGTTTATATGAAACCATCATGCGAGAATACAGGCTTCTCGCCGGCCTGCGGGATAGTTTAGCGGGCAAACCATCGCTGCGGCTTGACACGATTCAGCGCAATTTTAACCGTTTATGCCGTAAAGTATGGACGGAAGATCGAGGGCTTTTCGCCGCCGATGTCGTGGCGCGTTTATTTTATCAACCTATGCCGGAAGACTACCCAAACAGTTCGGCAGCATTGACGCCCAACTTGTTTGCCCAGGCGCATTATTTTGATAAAACGCCATTTGCAAACAGCGGGATCTTGCACCACAACGAATTTCGGAAAAAAATAGACCTATACGACGGTTTTTACGAAAAAACGCCCGAAAACAGCCCAAAACGCATAGACGGCATCATGCGTTGCCGAAATGGCAATGACGCGGTTGACGCTTTTTTATTCAGGCATTTGCTTGAAAAAATGATGGGCGAACAAGATGAAACGGGGCTTAGTTACCTGCTCAACTGGTACTCGCCTGATTGTGGCGATGAAAATAAAGATCCTGACGGCATGGATAATATGACCGCCGCTTTCAGAAATTGTACGCCGGGCAAAGCAGCATTCGACCTGAAATTGCCCGGCCCGTCTGGCGTAATACAATCACTTTCAACGGTTTGTGCCAAACACAAAGTAACGCTGTTGTTTTTCTGGCGCAGCAACTGTTCGGCCTGCGCGGAATTTAAACCCGAACTCGAACGGATTTACGAAAAATACCAGCCGCTTGGCCTCGAAGTGTACGCCATTTCGCTGGATGCTTCTGAAAGCGCGTGGCAAACATTCGTTGCGGAACATCCTCAAAAATGGGTGCAAGTATTTGTCCCGCAAGCACAACGGAACGCGGTGGCCCGGCAATTCCCAACGCCTGGCACGCCCACCCTCATTGCGCTTGATACCAATCGGAAGGTGCTGAACCGCCTTGTTGTACGCGCCGATTTGGACGCTTACCTCGGCAGCATCTTGAAAAAGCAATAGACTTGTTGCGGTGGGAGCGCACGAGCCATGAAATTAGAGATTTTTCGGCTGGTTTTCTGCAATTTTTGAGTTCGTAGCAGCGCTACGGACGATAAAATTGCAGAAAATCAGCCGAAAAAGATCAATTTCTGGCCGGGTGGCCTCCCACCGCAACAAGTCTAATAACGGCGGATTGAATTTATCCGTTAAATTTGCCGGATAAGTCCAATATTTCTGCCCATGCGCATCCGGTTTCTTTTGTTTCTGTTTCTCCTGCCAATTTGTGCCGCCGCTCAAAAAGATCTTTACCCATATTACCAGCAAAATGCGGTGATTGTAGCGCCCACTTATGATTGTTACCACCAAAATTTGGACGCTGGTTTGGCGGCAAAACGCCGAGGGGATTGCACGGCCGCTTTGAAACATTTTCAGGAAGCCCTTGATTGTGAGGAGGTTGCAGGCAATACGCGCTGGATGAGCGAATTGGAGGCTTTAATTCAGCAATGCCAATCGCCATCTGGAAATAAAATAGCCGCCATGGATATGGAAGAAGTGGCGCGCGTGCGCCCGCAGGTAGCGCCGGTGGTGCGGCGCCGGTATGTGCCGAGCAAAGATTTTTTGGCTTATACCGGTGACAGCTGTTTTGTCGTCACGAGCCGGGAAGCCGATCGGGCATATTACGCCGGTTTCTGGGATGATGCCGCCAAATTGTACCGCGCCGCTAAAAGTTGCCGCGACGCCGATCAGTCGGAACGCGCGCGCATGAACACCCGTATTTCCGCCTGCCGCGATGCCGCCGAGGACGAATTGCGCCAAAAAGAACAAGCCGCCATCCGCGCCGCCCGACATGCCATTGCCAACAATACCGCCGACGACGCACAGGATAATTTGCGCAACTACAATCGAACCCTTGCATATCGCTTGGCCGATTTTGCCAATGATTACATTGCACCCGAAGACAATCCGCGCTGCATTCAGGCGCTTTTGGATGCCTGGTATTACCGGCCTATTGCGCCAAGCGACGGGAAGTCTGTGTTTCAGGTGCCGCTTTGTTATCAAATTGCTACTAATTTGCCCTTGGGCACAGAAATTCGCCATCTTTCACGCAATAACAAAGGAAAAATATACGCTTTTGCGCCGAACCAGAACCTGCTCTGGAGTTGGGATGCCCGCAGTTTTGTGCCGCATGAGCCGATTCAATTGGGCGAAAAATACAACAGTTATGAGGCTTCTCCGGATGGCGAAACCTTGGTTTTTGCAAAAAACAACCAGTATTTGCTCTGGCGCAGCCCACGGCAATCGGTAAAAGTTCTGACGGCTACTTCTTCTCCCGCTTGCTTTAACCAGAACGGCGATGTATTTTATTATTTTGACGTAATAGATCAAACCATCAATGCGATTAACCTTAAAGACGCATTCGGTGTGCGTAAAGGCTCGGTAAAAAAAGGGGCTCCGCTTAAGTTTTTTAGCAGCATCGGGCAGGATTTGAACAATTTTGCCGTTTTTCAGGATGCTTGTTGGCTGGCCTACTCCGACCGGATTGAAATATGGAAACAGCAGGCTCAAACGAAAGCATGGAGCCTTGTTAAAACCGTCATGTTCGGTCGCCTGCCGCAATACACTGTTAAAATTTATTTGTATCCGGAAACCGGTTCTGCCCTTGTCAGCGGCGATAGTTCAATGGTGTTCAACTTGAATGCGGCCGGCAATACGCTTACCGTTTTAAATCCGTACCTAATCATAGGCGGGCAACTTTTTGCTGCTACCGAAGATGGAACTTTGATTGCCGCAACCAAAGCGAATGATTCCATTCCCGACCGTTTAATTGTAAACACGACGAAAGACGGTAGCGCCTTGTTTAGCACTTTAATCAATCACAACGACTGGCCGGAATTTCCGGTTGCTACCTTTTCGCGCGATCATGCCTGGCTATTTTCCGTTTCTTTGGATGGTACCCTGTTTGCCTGGGATTTGTCGTCCAGCGAATCGGATTGGTTATACAACATTGGGGATATAGACGCAATGGCGCTTACGCCGGATGGTATGAATCTTGTCGGGCGAAAAAACCGCGATTGGGTGCTTATAGATGCTGATACGCATAAAAAATCTAAAGATATTTTGTCCGCGAACGGCAGGGATATAAAAATGTTTGCTTTGTCAAATGCCTGGGTGGCCTTTCAAACCGGCGCCGATTCAATACATTTAAAATCATATCAAAGCGATCAAACCATTGTGTTCCCGGTTCGAATGCCTGAGTCCCAAACGCCCTTAGTCGCTTTTTCGCCAGATGAAAATTTGATTGCCTATACGGATGCGGCTAAATCTATTACCATTCGGTCGTTGGAAAGCGGCGCGGTTATCGCAAACAGAACTTTTGACGGAAATATAAGCGGCATTCAATTATTGCCCGGTTCGGAAGAAGTGGTGGTGGTACAAGGGAATGAAGATCCCGTGAGCCGGAACCTGCGTACCATCGCAAAAATATGGCGTTTTGTGCAGCAAGATGCCAAACTCCGCGTCGTGCGCTTGCATAATTATGAAATCAAAATGATGAACGTTTCGCCAAACAGCAATCGGATCGCTTTTTCCGATGGCCGCGACGTTCGTATTTTCAACCTGAACGACCTGTCGGATGAAACCGTGCGGATATACCGGAATGTACACCGCGATAAAGAGGTCGGCATTTCAGCGATTGCATTTCATCCGAACGGACTTGCGATGGCCGTGGGCTATGCCGACGGGTCGGTCAATATGTGGGACGCTGAAAAAGGAACAGTGTTATTCAGGCTTCAAAAAACGGGTCTTGATGAGCAATTTTGGGTAAAGTCCCTTGCTTTTACAAACGGCGGCCGCAAATTAAGGCAACTCAATGCGGACTTCACCTTAGCCACCCGCGACCTTGACCCGGCAGCCATCAGAGGCTTGGCGCAAACCAATTATCGAAAATTAGTGCCATTTACACCAGAACAAATTCGGGAATACGAATTGGAAAGCGCCATGAATTACCCTGGCAATTTTGAACGCTTAGCCGAATCCGGCGAATGGCCTTTGATCCAGGCGTTTTTCCAGTATTATTACCAGCAAGCCAGTCGCAGCAATAATATCTCGGAAGTGACCCGGTACAGCGAGCGGGCATTTATCTTGTACCAGCAATTGGATCCCGGAACCCAGAATACGTTGCGTGGGACCATGTTGGAAATTTATCGCGATTTGCACTGGAAATGGATCCTACGGGGGCGGGTAAAGGAAGCCGCAGCCTTGGTAAATCATATAAACCAGTATTTTGACCGACCTTTTGTTGCCATAGAGGCTGTTGCGTACACCGATTTGTTGTCCGGTAACCTGCGGGCGGCGGCCAAATCATTTACAGATTGGTCGGTTTTGGCATATCGAAACCGGCCGCAAGACGGTCTTAATTCCTGGCCCGCGATGGATACTTTGCAGAATAAAGTGCGGCAAATGGCGGAATACGATTTGTTGGACGCCTCGCAACGGGCCTTTATTTGCGGTATGTTCGGTAATATGACCAATCTGAACAGCATTTGTCCCGACGGCGGAAAATTATCAGACGTTCCATTTGACAATGAATCAAAAGCGCAATGGAATATCCTGCTGAACCGGGTAAAAGCCGATCATACCAACAATTTGGGCCAACGCGATAAATTGCTGCAACAGGCGCTCGAAAGCGCACGCCAACAATACCGCCAGAACCCGGAAAAAGGCCGCAGTACGCTGCAAGAACTCATTTTTGATCTTGCGCAGAACGACTACGCGCGCGGAAAATTTGAGCAAGGATCGAAAGATGCCGTGTCTTATTTTCGCAAATCAATCGGTTTATTACAAGAGAGCAAGTCGAACCTCGCTCAGGCAGTTGACAGCGCGCGTCTTTATTTGCTGACCGCAAACTATTTTGAAATCGGCCGGCTGTTGCTGCAACAGGATCATGTCAGCGAAGGCGTCAGCGAATTAGCGCAAGGTACCCGGCAGGCAAATTCGTATTTAAAAGTCGCAGCCGATACCTTGTCGAATCACGAATTAGCCCTTGGTCTTTTCAGCGAGTTGTACGAGCAATTGGGCGTGGGCCTGCTTTTGTCCGGAAATGCTGCCGACGCGCAAGATGCATTTCAAAATGCTGACCGTTTTCAGCAATTCAATTCTTACAGCAGCGCCGATCAGCGCGCCATCAACGTGGGCCATGCCGATCTGTTGGCAAACGATACCATCGGCGCATTAATCCAATACGGTTCCATTCAAAACGAGGAGCAATTAGGCAATACCCTGGTAATGATGGAACGGCTTGCCGATAAAAAACCGGAAAAAAAAGCCTTGATACAAAGGATTATGCCGCGCGTGAAGGCTGGCATCCTTGCAAAAACGTCCCTGAATACCAAATTGATTGATTATTGGTTTGCCCGTTCAAAATATGAAATGTATATAGGGCAGTCCAAGTGGGATTCCACCTTGTATTGGAGCGAACAAGCCCTGAAACATGCGACAAATGCGCTGGATACCTCCGCGAACGGCTTTTCGTTAAAAGAAATCTGGCTGCGCGAGCATTTAAACCTGTCTTTCTACCTGATTCTTGTACAAGGGCAAAAACCGGAAGCGCTTGGAAAGGCCATTCAACTTTCGGAAGCGGCCCTGCAGTATGTACAGGCGAATTACCCGACTTACCAACTACGCGATCTGTTAAAAACCAACCTCGCCCATGCTTATTGGCTGCGCAACCAGCCAGGCGATCGGGCAAAAAGCATACAATATTACCAGGAATATTTAAAAAGTACGCCCGACTACGGCAAGGACAATTGGGAAACGCTGGAAAAGGATTTCCGTGATTTTTCAAATGCAGGCATCCGGTTTGCCGATTTTCCGGCGCTTATGGACGCGATTAAACCGGCGGATGAGTAGTATTCCGTATCTTGTTGCGGGAGGTAGGCTGTTTGTGGATGGAATTGATCTAAGAATTTTGAAAGCCCTAAAGGGCAATGTCATTGACTTAAGGATTTGAGATTTAAGATTACATGATTTAAGAT
>JBAXTB010000191.1:0-11033 GCA_037130425.1 Bacteroidota bacterium | reverse complement strand
AACACTCTTTAATATTTTTATATGAATATCACAGGCCGGTTCATCGATCTTCAGCAGCGCCGCATTTATCCGGCCGCTTTGCAGATAAAAGACGGAAAAGTCGTTGAAATACAAGCCCTTGAAACAGCGCCGCCCGATAGTCCGTACATCCTGCCCGGTTTTATCGACGCGCATATTCACATTGAAAGCAGCATGTTGCCGCCTTCGGAATTTGCTCGGTTGGCCGTGGTACACGGCACGGTGGCCACGGTTTCCGATCCACACGAAATAGCCAATGTGCTGGGTGTTGAAGGGGTTGAATTTATGCTGGAAGATGCCCGGCGGGCGCCGCTCAAATTTTGTTTCGGCGCCCCTTCCTGCGTGCCTGCTACCGGTTTTGAAACAGCCGGCGCCGTGATGGATTCCGATGCTGTTGAAGCACTGTTGCAGCATCCGGAAATCGGTTATTTGTCGGAAATGATGAATTTTCCCGGCGTTTTGCACCAAGATCCGCAGGTGATGGCCAAAATTGAGGCCGCCAAACGCATTGGAAAACCCATCGACGGGCACGCACCCGGTTTGCGCGGCGAAGATGCCGTCCATTATTTTGCAGCCGGCATTTCCACCGACCATGAGTGTTTTACCTACGAAGAAGGTCTGGAAAAAGCCCGACTTGGTGTGAAAATCCTGATCCGCGAAGGAAGCGCCGCCAAAAATTTTGAAGCGCTTTGGCCTTTGTTGCCCGCATTTCCCGATCAGGTCATGTTTTGCAGCGACGATAAACACCCCGATGATTTGGTGCAAGGTCATATCAATCAATTGGTTGCGCGCGCCGTGGCCAAGGGTTGTGATTTGTTCGATACGTTGTGCGCCGCTTGTATCAACCCGATTGAGCATTACCGTTTGCCGGTAGGCGCCTTAAAACCCGGCGATCCGGCTGATTTTGTGCTGGTAGACAATCTAGTTTCCTTCGAAGTGCGTGAAACCTGGATCAATGGCGTTTGCGTCGCGCGGGCGGGCGCATCCCTGCTCCCGCGCTTGGAATGCGCCGCGCCGAATCATTTTAAAGCCGAACCCAAAAGCCCGGAAATGTTTCGAATACCGACGAGCGCCACAACAACGACCACGCCGGTAAAGGTGATTCAAGTTCGGGACGGCGCGATTGTTACCGGGAAAGAAGAAGCGCTTGCCCACGTACAAGATGCTTGTTTACTACCCTACCCCGCACAAGATGTGTTAAAAATTGCCGTTGTAAACCGCTACGCACAACAAGCGCCCATTGCCTGCGGATTTGTGCGCGGTTTCGGGTTGCAGCGCGGCGCCCTGGCCTCCAGCGTGGCGCACGACAGCCATAATATTATTGCCGTAGGAACCGACGATCATGCGATATGCGCTGCTGTGAACGCGCTCATTAAAGTCGGCGGCGGGATCTGCGCTACCAACGGCGCAGGCGATATCAGGGTAATGTCCCTGCCTATTGCCGGACTGATGAGCATGGAAGACGGGTACACGCTGGCTGCAAACTATTCCGCCATTGACGGTTTTACAAAAGAATCGCTGGACTGTGCCTTGAAAGCGCCGTTTATGACGCTTTCGTTTTTGGCCTTACCGGTGATTCCGGCCTTGAAAATGACAGATTTGGGTTTGTTTGATGTAGATCGGTTTGGGGTTACGGGAGTCGAAATATACCAAGATTAAAGTAGATTTGAAGGAAATGAGGATAAAAAATATTGATTTTTGTAACTACTTACCATCGTAAAAATCCCGAAGGGATTTTATGTTTATAGCAACGTTGGTGATTTGTTTTTTTCCAAATCCCGAAGGGATTTTATGTGTTTAATAGCGTTTTTACATACAATCCTTTCAGGATTGGGACATTTTACCCGTTCTGATCTATAAACATATAATACCTTCGGGATTTTTTGAGTATACTATACCAAGATTAAAATGGATTTGAAGATTTTCAGGATGGATTAAATTGATTTTCAATGGATTACCAGACTTGCATTTTCAAAACCATTCTGCGTTGGCTATAACAGTCTCATATTAAAAAGTTCATTTTACTATAATTTTTATACCAAATTTTCGTCGACGAAAAGGTAAGATCATCTACTTTTAGGGTATTAAAAACGACACGTATATTAACAATGCAAATTAGAAAAGCCTCGGCCAAGGACGCCGCAGCCATTCAGCGCTTATACACCGCAACTGCCTCTTTTCCTGGCGGATTAGCCCGCATGGCGGCAGAAATTACGGATACATATATAGAACACAACCTTAACAATGCATTGGCTACCGGTATTTGTTTAGTGGCGGAACATCCCGATGATTCGGCGCAACTTGTAGCAGAAATACATTGTTATAAATTACAACCTGCCGTATTCAAGCATGTATTGGGCGAACTTACCATCTCAGTACACCCCGATTTTCAGGGCCAGGGCTTAGGGCGCCGCATTTTTGAAACCTTGCTCCATGAAATACGCGATCACAGGCCCGAAATATTGCGGGTGGAATTAATCACCCGGGAAAGTAATACCCGCGCAATTGAATTGTACCAAAAATTAGGTTTTCAAATTGAGGGACGCCTTGAGAACAGGATCGAGGGAACACAAGGTAAAGAGGCTGATATTCCGATGGCCTGGTTCAATCCAAACTACGGAAATAGATAAGGCGTTTGGCGCGGTGAATTTTTCCAAACCGTTGCCAAACGCCCATATACGCTTGCAATATTTCTAAACTGCGCCTTCTTGTTGTAAAAAATTGGCAATTTCCTGATGACCGCCGCGCAAAGCGTCCTGCAAAGGAGTACCGCCCCAGCGATCCAAGGGGCTAATTGAAATATTTGCTTTTTTGTAGTAGTCAACCAAATATCGCACGACGTCCAATTTACCTTCTGCGGCCGCCAAATGCAGTGCCGTGCGATTATCGTAATCAGCAATGCTAAGGTCGATGCCCCTGGCGTGCAATTTCATAATATTATCAATATCGCCATAACTGGCTGCAAATATCAATTCCATCATGCTCGCAGCTAAGTCTTGGGTGCGGCGTTTGCGCGGGTCTTTTATGTTAATGCCCATATCTTCCTTGTAGCGCTTGCGTGGGTCTTTTTTAGTTGAGTTTTCCACTAAACCGTCATAAATATGCAGTATGAAGCGCTCCACCAATTTTCTGCAAAACTCCACCCCCCGACAAGTGTTGCCGTATTCGTCAAGTCGCGGCGCATAAATGCAAATCCCCATGAGGTTGGGCACAACCACCATCAACGCACCGGACACGCCGCTCTTAGCAGGCAGACCGACCTGAAACGCAAACTCGCCGGAATAATCGTACATCCCACAAGAATACATGACAGACAAGCAGTTTCGCACCGTACGGGATTCGAAAATGCGTTTTCCGGTTAAGGGATTGACGCCTGCATTGGATAAAGTAGCAGCAGCCAGCGCCATTTGTTCTGCGTTAATTTCTATGGAACAACACTGGAAATACAATTCTAACACATCCTGCACGTCCACCGTATCATTGTCCATAAACGCCTTGTTTTCCCGCATAAAATAGGCCAATGCGTTGTTTCGGTCGGCTGTTCGGCGCTCACCAAGGAAGATTTCAGCATTAAACCTCGGTTTACGGCCAAAATCGCGCTCCACATCTGTCGCATCTTCCTGGTTTTTTACAATACCGTGGGTTAGGGCGCGCCAGTTTTCGATCACAAATTCAAGGCGTTTGTCCATTGTTTTATGCCGCTGCACCAAAGAGCAGCACATGATTGCGCCCGCGTTGATGAGCGGGTTGTGCGGCACCGCCACCGGACTACCGGATCCGCCGCCGCCATGCGCGTCTGCGCCGTTGTTGTTGCGGAGTTTTAATTTTAATTCATTGAATGCCAGGCCACTCGGCTCTTTATCAACATGCTGATGCACAACCTGCTCGCCCAATTCTTCCAGCACCATACAGTAGGTGAGCGGTTTGGAGGTCGATTGAAGGCTAAAATCCATGCCGAAATCGCCGATGGAAAAACGCTGGCCGCTGGTAGTGCAAATCGAAACGGCAAACAAATCGGCATCGACTTCGGCCAATTGCGGAATGTAGGACGCTACTTTCCCATTGCGATTATTTTTCACCTCCGCGTATAGTTCCGTTATTTCCTTGCAAAAATCGTCAAATTCGGGAATGGCCAAATCACCCTGCATGGCTTGGCGCACAATAATTGCGCTGCCGACAATACGGCGGAATTCGTTATACGGGATGTAACGACGACCGTTCGCGTTTAAAGGTATTTGGCGCAGCAACTGCAATACCGGCTCCATGCGCTTATCGTTTTCCAGAATTCCGGCTTTATGCAGGCGGGTAAGAAACTCTTGTTCCGGAATCCCATCTGCTTGTTGTGGGTTAAAGGAGTTATAAATGGCCGACATTTCATCCATTTCCTCCTGTAGGGTAAAACCGTCGGTTTGGGCCTCACCAGAAATGTTGTTTTTATCGTCCTCTTTTTTAGGAGTCAATTCCTGATTTTTTTTCATAACTATTTGATTTTGCGGTGTAAAAAAGCCCCCAGCTCAAAAATTTGATCCGGGGGCGGAAATATATGCTTCAAAGGGTATTAAGTTAACGCATAAACAGCAATTCGCGGAAGTGCGGCAGGCGCCATTCGGCATCATCAGTCAGGGTTTCAAGCGTATCCGCCGCTTCACGAAGCGCCGTAAAGGTAGGGCGTACTTCATCCTGAAAACGTTTTGCCTTTAAAACCAGATCTGATTCGTGCTCTGCGGCTTCTTTCGCATGGTGCATGGCCTTTAGCCCGGCACGCGCTTTTTCTACAGCCTCGCCAATCTCCTGCGCGAGCGCGCGGAGACCGGCTGCACTTTCTTCTAATCCCATCTCTTTCAAGCCTTTAGAGGCCGTGATAAGTCGATTGAGATAGTTAACAGCAGCCGGGAGTACATGCGTCGCGATGATTTCCTGGTAGCTGACCACCTCCATTTCAACATCTTTCACGAAGTAATCGAGGAAAGCGTACACACGGGCGTCAAGTTCGCGTTCGTTTAATACCTGGTGTTTGGCAAATAAGTGGCGAGCCTTTTCGCTCAGGAAACTGTCGAGCGCATACGGGGTCGATTTGATATTGGCCAAACCGCGGCGCGCTGCTTCTTCTTCCCATTCCTGGGCATAACCATCGCCATTAAAGATAATATGCTCAGAATCTTTTACATATTGTTGCAGTACGCGCACCATAGCGTCCTGCTCATTGCTGCCTTGTTGTACCAGCGCTTGAATATCCTGATGAAATTCAGTGAACTGATCGGCTACGGCTGTATTGAGCACGGTCATCGCGAAGGAACAGTTGTGGCTTGCACCTACGGCGCGGTACTCGAATTTGTTACCTGTGAACGGAAACGGTGAAGTACGGTTCCGATCTGTGTTGTCGAGCAGCACCTCCGGTATTTTCGGAACATTCAGTTCGAGGGTCGGCGCAATAAAATCTTTACCGTTGTTGAAACCATTTTCTTTAAAGTCCATCAAAATTTGTTCCATCAAGGTTCCTGTAAACACAGAAATGATAGCAGGCGGGGCTTCGTTGGCGCCCATCCGGTGGTCGTTGCCGGAAGAAGCCACGCTGGCGCGCATTAAGTCGCTGTAACGATCAACCGCGCGGATCACATTGATGAAAAAGGTAAGGAACCGCAAGTTTTTGGCCGGGTCTTTTCCTGGGGAAAGCAGGTTGATACCGGTATCGGTGGCCAGCGACCAGTTGTTGTGTTTGCCGCTGCCGTTAAGACCTGCAAAAGGTTTTTCGTGCAACAATGCGCGCAGGTGGTGGCGTTTGGCAATGCGGTGCATAATGTCCATCAGCAGCAGGTTATGGTCAACGGCTGTGTTCAGTTCTTCAAACATCGGCGCGCACTCATACTGTGCCGGAGCCACTTCATTGTGTCGGGTGAGCACTGGAATACCCAAGCGCAAGGCTTCGTTTTCAAAATCGTGCATATAGCGCTGAATCCGTTCCGGGATCGTACCGAAATAGTGATCGGCTTTTTCCTGGCCTTTTGCTGGCAGGATACCGAACAAGGTGCGGTTTACCATGGCCAGGTCGGGACGCGCTTCAAAAAGGTGTTCATCCACCAAAAAATACTCCTGTTCCCAGCCGAGGGTAGCGAATACACTTTTTACATCGTCGTTAAAAAAGCGGGCGATCGGCGTAATTGCACGGTTTACGGCCTCAATTGATTTCAGCAACGGCGCTTTATAATCAAGCGATTCACCGGTGTAAGAAATAAAAATAGCCGGTACATACAGTGTTTTACCGGATTCCAATTCCATGATAAAGGCAGGGGAAGTCGGATCCCAAATGGTGTATCCGCGGGCTTCGGCCGTGTTGCGCAGTCCGCCGCTTGGGAAACTGGAGGCGTCGGGTTCGCGTTGTACCAGGTCGCGCGCGCTCAAAGATTCGATTCCCTGGGCGTCGGCGCTGTAAGCCGGTTTGTAAAATGCGTCGTGTTTTTCAGCCGTAATATTGGTCAGGGGCTGAAACCAGTGCGTGTAGTGGGTGGCGCCGAAGTCCATGGCCCATTTTTTCATACATTTTGCCACCGTTTCGGCGGTTTCAAAGCTAATCACCTCGCCGGTTTTGTAAGCCCGCACGATGGCTTCATAAGCGGAACCAGGCAGGTATTCCTGCATTTTGCTTAGATTAAAAACATTTTTGCCAAAGATTTCAGAAATCTTTTTTTGTTCTTTGGAATTGTTTCCTTTTCCATTGGCCTGCACTTTTTCTAAGGCCTGTAGTCGAATTGACATAATTTTAATCAGTTTTCAATTGTTAGAAATTTGTTGCAAAAACAGGTCAAAAATATTTATCCAGCCTACGCTTACGCATACTGAAATTTAGTAAAATCATGCAGTGTGCGTTCCATTAACGCGTTCTTTCCAATCCGTTGCCGTCTCGCCGTGCTGCGTTGTATCCAATCCTTCCGACTCCTGCAAAGCCGAAACACGCAAAGGCAACATATAATCGGTGAGCATAAACAGCAAATAGGAGCCGCCAAAGGTGAAAACGCTGACAATGAGTAAGGCCAGCAAGTGGTATAAAAAGGTAGTGCTTTGGCCATACACTAAACCGACATCCTTGGCAAACACGGCGGTTAATATCATGCCGACAATACCGCCCACGCCATGGCAGGGAAACACATCGAGGGTATCGTCGATATTGGTTTTTGACTTGTATTGCACCGCAAAATAGCTCACAACGGGCGCAATAAAGCCAATAAATACGCTTTGTCCCACATTTACAAAGCCGGCAGCGGGCGTAATGGCCACTAAACCAACCACCGCACCCACACATGCGCCCACGACCGAACGCTTGCGACCGGAAACGCCGTCGAGCATCACCCATGTAAGCATGGCGGTTGCCGATGCAAAATTGGTATTTACAAAAGCGGTAATGGCCAAACCGTCGGCCGCCAAAGACGAACCGGCATTAAAACCAAACCAACCGAACCAGAGCAAGCCCGTGCCAATGACTACAAACGGAATATTCGTTGGCGTATGCGCATGGCTGGCAGTGGCGCGTCGACCCAAAAACATGGCGCCGGCCAGCGCAGCAAAACCCGCTGAAATGTGTACCACGGTGCCGCCGGCAAAGTCGAGCACACCCCATTTGTGCAAAAAACCGGCCGGATGCCAGGTCCAATGGGCAAGCGGCGCATAAATAAAGATGGAAAATAGTACGATGAACAGCATGAGGGACGAAAAACGTACCCGCTCCGCTACCCCACCCGTAATTAAAGCAGGCGTAATAATGGCAAATTTCAGCTGAAACATAGCAAATAAGGCAAATGGAACCTTGGCCGCAAATTCAGGCCGAACGGACAATCCAACGTCCTTAAACATGAAAAAACTACCCGGATTTCCGATCAAACCACCGATGTCACTGCCAAAAGCAAGGCTGAATCCGATGACAAGCCACACCAAACTGACAATCCCTAAGGAAATAAAATTTTGTATAAGCGTCGACACCAAGTTTTTATACCGCACCATGCCGCCATAAAAAAAAGCCAGACCGGGCGTCATCAGCAATACCAAACCCGAAGCAGATAACATCCAGGCCACGTCGCCGGGATCAATTGGAACAGATTCGGTAGGAACAGATGCGCCGGAGGGTGAAAAAATGCCGATAATTGCAATAAGCGCCAATACAATGAAGGGAATTAAATAACGATTTTGTGATCGGGACATAGGTCGGTTTACGTTTTAAAATGCAAAAGCAAACCTATTTTGATCCCAAGCGCTTCCCAATACCAATTTTAAGTATTCTATGTTACCCTTTTCCTACATTCCGTTATTTTTGCAGGGTCGGGCGCACAAACGGCATCCTTAAATCGAATATGAAAAAAATTGCCCCAATTGCACTCTATGTATTTGCCATATCGCTGCTGGTCATTTCGAGCACGCTGGCGTACAAACTTGCGCGCCAGGGTTTGGAAGATCGGGAAAACGACGCCTGTGTGATCAACATAGCCGGTCGACAGCGCATGTTGAGCCAACGCATTACGAAAGACTGTCTTGAATTGCTACTTGATTCCATATCGGTTCAGAACCGGCAACAGATTTTGAAAAGTTTGAACGAATCGTTGGCTCAATGGGAACTCGCCCACCAACAGTTACACGGCCAAACACGAATCGGGGAATTTACCGTGCAAAACTCGGTTTTGGTACGCAGCTTATTTGACAGCATAGAACAACCATTCCAGAAAATCAGGCAGGCTGCGAATCAAATTATCGCCCTCCCTAATCCAAACGACATCAATCCGATTTCAGTTATTTTGAACCATGAACCCAGGTTTTTGGAGGGTATGGATGAAATCGTATTGCAATACCAACAAGAATCGACGGCCAGTATGCGGCAATTAGGCAGCCTGGAAACTTCTATCTGGATTTTCACCTTAGTGTTGTTGTTCCTGGAATTGTTTTTTATTTTTATACCCCTCAACCGCCGAATTGTACAAAACATGCAGGCGCAAGACGCGCATAACAGGCTGCTACAGGAAAAACAACGCGCCGTGGAAAATGCGCTCGCCCTCCAACAACATTTGCAACAGAACCTCTTGGAAGCAGAAAAATTAGCCACCCTTGGGGAAATCGTCGGAGTCATCACCCATGAAATCAACACGCCAATCGGGATTGCCGTCACAGCGGCCTCCTCTTTACAGGAATTTACGACCGGATTTGGAACGCAATACAAAGCGCAGCAAATGCGCAAATCCGATCTGGAAGCCTATATTGAACATGCAGAGGAAGGCAGCGGGCTGATTCTGAGTAATTTGGAAAAAGCGGCTCGTCTGTTGCAGGATTTTAAAAATATCGCCGTGCATCAGTTGAGCAGCCAACGGGAAGTTTTTGATTTGAGCGACTTGGTTGAGCAGGTAGCCAATACCTTAGGCCCATTGCTAAAAAACACAGCATTGCGCTTGCAACTCGATCTGCCGGGAAAACTCGAAATAGACAGTTATCCCGGTTTTTTTTCGCAAATTATCATGAATTTAGTGACCAATTCATTGCGGCACGGTTATCCTGAGGCGCCTAAAAAAGGCTTCATTACTTTAGCGTTATCTAAACAGGGCAATATGATTCATTTGAAATATCAAGATGACGGCGTTGGTATTCCCGCCGATTTGCTTCCCCATATCTTTAAGCCGTTTTTCTCCACCGGCAAACAAAAAGGCGGGAGCGGCCTCGGCTTGAGCATTGTGCAGCATTTAGTTGTCAAGCAATTAGGCGGCTCCATTACTTGTGAAAGTGTAGAACGCAAGGGCGTTTCGTTCGATATTCAGATTCCCGTAAACCCCGGTTAAAAATATTACAAAAAAGACACGCTGAATTTTACCCCATTTAATACGCTGATTCATAAATTTGTATATTATTCGTTAATTTTGACCTTCCCCCGTCAAATGAAAGGCTTCTTATCGTAGACGCCGGAACTATTTTCAAGTCAAGCCAAATGACTGAACTCAAGCAGGATCAGGATTTTTTATTTTTTGCGCCTGAAAAACCCGTCACCGCAACCGTTCAAACCGAATGCTGGAACATCCTGATTATTGACGATGAAAACAGCGTACATGATGTGACGCGGTTTGCCATGAAAGGCTTCATATTTGAGGGCCGTCAAATGAAATTCCATTCCGTATTTTCCGCTGCCGAAGCCATTGAACTACTTCGGTCGCGGGCACAAGATTTTCGGGTCATTCTCTTGGATATTGTCATGGAGCATCGGCGCGCAGGATTAGAAGTCATCACTTTTTTACGCGAGGAACTTAAGAACAAACAAATCCAAATCGTAGTGCGTACCGGTAATCCGGGCCTGGCGCCTGAAGATCAGTTGATACAACACTTTGAAATCAATAATTACGAGGAAAAAAACGTACTAACGGTACAACGACTGAAAACCTCGCTGACAGCCGCCCTGCGCGCTTACCAGAATATAGAAGCCATTCAAAAACTGGTGTCTGATAAACTGGACGAGATACGACAACTGCGACAAACACTTCGACATGTCACCTTTGCAACAGATATTCCTGCAACAGGGACGCCCCAACAGTTTTCACCAATATCATTACCTGTTTTTCTAAAACGTCCCCGCCCGTATCAAGTAAATGATCCGGAACCTGAACAAGCATTGCAAACTGTTGCGGATATCGGCATGACCCTGCAATTTATCCAGGGTAAAATTGCGTCCACTGCACGAAAGGCCATTGCAATTTTTGACTACACCACTTATAGTTATCGATATGTAAGCGACAATTTTGAAGAAATAACCGGGCTGGGATGGCAAGATATGATTCAAAAGTTATCGTTAGGCGGGCATTACAGCCCGGATATGTATAAAATCGATAAAATTAATAAATTGCTCACCAAAGCCTATTCGGAATCTTCCGAATTTGAACAAGCGCGCTTTACTGCCGTTTTTGATTATCGAATTACCTTAGATGCACCGCATAATATTCGAATGTGTGGTACGCTGTAAAGTGTTGACGCATTGATGCGCTAAAAAGTTTTGCCCTAGC
>JBAXTB010000190.1:0-11061 GCA_037130425.1 Bacteroidota bacterium | reverse complement strand
TGAAAAAATAGAATTAAGTCAACGATAACACTACTCCCCCAGCGCCAAATTTAACCCCAACACGTTCACTTTTTCAGTCCCAAACAAACCCAAAAACGGTTTTTCCGTATGTTCCTGTACCAAGCGCTCCAAATCCGCCTCCGAAAGACGCCGCAAACGCGCAATCCGCTTCACCTGCACCAACGCGCCCTGCACCGAAATATGCGGATCCAATCCGCTGCCGCTTGCCGTTACCAAATCAGATGGAATGTCGGATTTTAAAACGCCCGGATTATGCACCAAAAACGTGTCAACGCGCGCCTGTACCTCAGCCAAATAATCGGGATTATTCGGCCCCTTATTACTGCCGCCGGAGCCTGCCGCATTATAGCCGACCGCCGAGGGCCGCGAATAGAAATAACGGTCATTTGTAAACGATTGCCCGATATTGGCGTACCAGGTTTTATCGCCTTTATGCACCCGCGCTCCTTGTCCGCCATCCGGTGTAAACTGGGCAATGCACCAGACCGCCGCAGGGTAAATTCCGGCAAACAAGATCAAGCAAAAGAAGGTTAATTTTATGGCTGGAAACAAATTTTCTTTCATGGCAAAAAATTAAATAAAGGTGGATACAAACAGGTCGATGAGTTTAATGCCGATAAACGGCACAATTACACCACCTAATCCGTAAATAAGCAGGTTTCTTCTGAGCAGCGCAGAGGCGCCAATGGGCTTGTAAGCCACCCCGCGCAAAGCCAAGGGAATCAGCATCGGAATGATGATGGCGTTGAATATTACGGCCGATAAAATGGCGCTTTCCGGACTGTGTAAGTGCATGATATTCAAGCCCTGCAAAGCCGGAATCGCAGCAATAAACAAGGCCGGAATGATGGCAAAATACTTGGCCACGTCGTTTGCGATGCTGAACGTGGTGAGCGTGCCGCGGGTCATCAGCAATTGTTTGCCGATCTCCACAATTTCAATCAATTTGGTCGGGTCATTGTCGAGGTCTACCATATTGCCGGCTTCTTTAGCCGCCTGGGTACCGCTGTTCATGGCCACGCCTACGTCTGCCTGCGCGAGCGCGGGGGCGTCGTTGGTGCCGTCGCCCATCATGGCCACCAGTTTGCCGCCTTGTTGTTCTTTGCGGATGTAGTTCATTTTGTCTTCCGGCTTGGCTTCTGCGATGAAATCATCCACGCCCGCTTTTTCGGCTATAAACTTGGCAGTCAAGGGATTATCGCCTGTTACCATGACGGTTTTTACGCCCATTTTGCGCAGGCGTTCGAAGCGTTCGGAAATGCCGGGTTTGATGATGTCCTGGAGTTCGATGACGCCGAGGGCTACTTCGTTTTGGGAAACCACCAGCGGGGTGCCACCGTTGCCGGAAATGGCTTTTACGCGTTCGGTCAAGGCATCCGGAAAATGATTACCGGCTTGTTCAACCATGCGTTTAATAGAATCGTATGCGCCTTTGCGAATGCGGGTTTGGTCAAAATCGACGCCGGAACTGCGGGTTTCAGCGGTGAATTTGATAAAGGTCGGGTTGTTTAATTGTACTTGCGCCACCGGTTTACCCGCAAGTTCAAGGATCGACTTTCCTTCTGGCGTTTCATCTGCCAAAGAACTTAGCACGGCCGCTTGAATGAATTGCGCTTCATCCACATTTTCTACCGGGTAAAAATGCGTCGCTTTCCGGTTTCCAATGGTAATCGTACCGGTTTTATCAAGCAGCAACACGTCAATATCGCCCGCCGTTTCCACCGCTTTACCAGATTTGGTAATCACATTGGCCCGCAAGGCCCGGTCCATACCCGCAATCCCGATGGCTGACAGCAGGCCGCCGATCGTGGTGGGAATCAGACAAACAAACAACGAAATCAAGGCCGAAATCGTGATGGGCGTGTGCGCATAATCCGCAAACGGTTTCAGCGTCACCGTCACGATGATGAATACTAAGGTGAAACCAGCCAGCAGGATGGTCAGCGCGATTTCATTGGGCGTTTTTTGCCGGGAAGCACCTTCCACAAGGGCGATCATTTTGTCCAAAAAACTTTCGCCGGGCTGGGTCGTCACCACTACTTTGATATGATCCGACAAGACAGTTGTGCCACCGGTCACGCTGCTTTTATCGCCCCCGGCTTCACGAATTACCGGCGCGCTTTCACCTGTGATGGCGCTTTCGTCGATGGTTGCTAAACCTTCAATAATTTCGCCGTCAGTTGGGATAATGTCGCCGGTTTCACAGATGAACACGTCGCCTTTTTTGAGTTGGCTGGAACTAATGACCTGGCCGTTTTCAAGACGGGCCGGCGTTTCTTCCCGTGTTTTGCGCAAGCTGTCTGCCTGGGCTTTACCGCGGGCTTCGGCGATGGCTTCGGCGAAATTTGCAAACAATAAAGTCAGCAATAACACAAAGAAAATCACTACATTATACGATAAACTGCCTTGGGATCTTTCGCCCGCGATAATCCACAGACAAACAAAAAACATAATGGCAGTACCGATTTCCACCGTAAACATGACCGGGTTGCGGTACATATTTTTGGGGTTGAGTTTTACAAAGGAATGCCAGAGTGCTTGTCGCATCAGGTCCTTTTGAAAAAGGGAATTATTGTTATTTTTCATGATTTGATTCAGTTAATGTGGAACGCCGATGATCCTAATTAGAGCCGGCCCCGAGCCAGAAACAACAAGCCAAGCCGTAAAACCCGACCTCGGAGAGGTCCAACGTTGGTAGCTTTGTTGGAAGGGGCGCACCGACCTCGGAGAGGTCGCACATTGGTATTAAACATTTCGAATCTTTTACCAATGTTAGACCTCTCCGAGGTCCATTAAACCCTTGATAATCAATTGCTACCAATGTTGGACCTCTCCGAGGTCGGGTCAGGGCGTTGATCATTTATTGAGCGAAAAATACTCCGACAAAGGCCCCAGTACCAAGGCCGGGAAAAACGACAATGCCGCAATGATCGCAATCACCGCAAACACCATGACACCAAAGGTTGCCGTATCCGTTTTCAAGGTACCTGCACTTTCCGGGATGTATTTTTTGCCCGCCAAAATACCCGCAATGGCCACCGGACCGATAATCGGCAGGTAACGGGAAAGGATCAAAATGAAACCGGTACTGATATTCCACCAAGGCGTATTGTCGCCCAAACCCTCGTATCCGCTGCCGTTGTTGGCCGCACTGGAGCTGTATTCGTATAGCATTTCGCTAAACCCGTGGAAGCCCGGATTATTCAGCGTAGCAGCCGTAAAATAGGGCAATGCGGCTCCAAGCGCTGTTCCAACCAAGATCAAAAAAGGATGCAAGAGCGCGATTATCATGGCGATTTTCATCTCTTTGGCCTCAATCTTTTTGCCTAAAAATTCCGGCGTTCGCCCCACCATCAGGCCGCTGATAAATACGGCTAAAATGATGAATATGAAGTAGTTGAGTATACCTACCCCGCAACCGCCATAGAACGCGTTTACCATCATGGCCAGCAATTGATTCACGCCGGCAATGGGTGTAAAACTATCGTGCATCCCGTTTACGCTACCCGTGGAGATCACCGTCGTCGCAATGCTCCAATAGGCCGTGGACGCCGCGCCGAAGCGTATTTCCTTGCCCTCCATGTTGCCGTTTTGCGCAATGCCCATTTGTGCAATGGCCGGACTTCCGTTTACTTCGGAAATGATCGTTGGAATAGTAAGCAACAGGAACCCGATGGTCATCACGCCGAAAATCGTCCAGGCCATTTTCCTGCGTTTCAAAAAGAAACCGAAGGCAAAAATCATGGCAAACGGGATCAGCATTTGGGCCACCATTTCCACCATGTTGGTGAAATAGTTCGGGTTTTCAAACGGGTGCGCCGAATTGGCCCCGAAAAAGCCGCCGCCATTGGTGCCTAAATGTTTGATCGGGACAAATGCCGCCACCGGTCCGCGACTCACTTGCACGGTATCGCCCTGCATGGAAACAACGCTGTCTTTTCCTTCAAAAGTCATGGGCATGCCGTTGAATAAAAAAATGACGGCAAGCACCAAACTAAGCGGCAACAGGATGCGGGTCATTGATTTAAGAAAGAAATTGTAAAAATTGCCCAATGTCTCGTATGTGCCCTGGCGTAAGGCGTAAAAAACAGTCACCGCAGCGGCCATCCCGGTTGCGGCCGAAACAAATTGCAAGAACATCAGGAACAATTGACCGAGGTAACTCAGGCCGCTTTCGCCGGAATAGTGCTGCAAATTGCAGTTTACGATAAATGAAATGGCTGTATTAAAGGCTAAATGCGCCGACTGGCTTGGGTTTTGATCCGGATTCAACGGCAGCCAACCCTGGTTCATCAAGACGAACATCGCCAATAGAAACCAAACTAAATTAATGGTTAGCAGCGCCGATAATTGTGTTTTCCAGGTCTGCTCCTTGGTTGGATCTATCCCGGATATTTTAAACAAAAACCGTTCAAGCGGATTCAATAAACCATCTAAAAAAGTGTGTTCGTTGGCGTACACTTTTGCAATGTATTTCCCGAACGGCCATGCCAGCAACAACGTGACCGCAAACATGGCAATGATGCCGAGTATTTCAGTGTTCATGGATTTAGAATTTTTCTGGTTTTACCAATACGTAACACATATATCCGAAAACGGCAAGGGCAATGAAAAATAGAACAAGCATGGTATCAGATTTTTTCGAACCAATGAATGGATTTGTAAAAAAGCGCGAAGCATAATATGCCTGCAAGGATTAAGATGAGTGTAAGCATTTTCAGCATGATTGAATTGTTTGAGGAAGATAAACCAATATCCGTTCCGGTTTGAGGAAACCGGGTTTAATTAATTGAAATACAACAATTTAGGAAAAATTTAGCATCAATTGTAGCAATACAAACCCTATCGTTTTGAAAGGGTGGCCTATCGTTTTGAAAGGCGGAAAACGACATCCCACATTTACACGTTCCCATGCAAGCCCTGAAAGGGCGGAATCAACAGAACATGGGCAACGCCCTGTTCGAAACGCGGAATCAATAGAACACGGGCAACGCCCTGTTCGAAACGCGGAATCAATAGAACATGGGCAACGCCCTGTTCGAAACGCGGAATCATCATTAAAAAGCAAACCGATGTGTTCGGTATTTTTAATCGGGTATTGCGCCGTTTTTCATCGGGCGGTGCCCGATGTTGTTGATTGCGCCCTTTCAGGGCTTAGGGTGTGCCCACGCATCGGGCGGTGCCTGATGTTGTTGCTTGCGCCCTGTCAGGGCTTGGGGTAATGGATGGGATATTTGATTTTAATTAAAATTTGGCAAGTATTTAGCACATTATAAAAATCCTGAAGGGATTTTATGTTTATAGATCAAGCCGGGTAAAATTTCCCAATCCTTTCAGGATTGTATATAAAAACACTATAAAAACACGTAAAACCCCTTTCGTTTTCATCCTTATTCCCGTTTCAACGAATCTACAGGATTCACCAACGCCGCTTTAACCGCCTGTCCGGCCACCGTCAAAAACGCAAGCAACGCCGCCGAAAAACCCGCAACGGCAAACATCCACCATTGCATTTCAATACGATAGGCAAAATCGGAGAGCCAGGATTTCATGGCCCAGTAGGCTACCGGCGCGGCAAATACAAGCGCCAACAATACCAATTTCAAAATGTCCGCACTCAAAGCCAGCACAATAGATGCCGCCGAAGCACCCAACACTTTGCGGATACCGATTTCTTTATTGCGCCGTTCGGTGGTAAACATTGCCAGTCCGAAAAGGCCCAAACAAGCCACCAAAATGGTTAAACCGGAGAAAATACCAAGGATCAAACCCGTTTTTTGCTCCGTCGCGTAGGTTTGCTCAAAACGTTCATCCAGAAACGAATAACTAAAGGGTTCCTCGGCGTTCATGGCCGCCCAATTCGTTTTTGCCGCCGACAACAAGCCGGAAATATCCGTAGCCGCAACTTTCAAAATCAGATTTCCCGCGCGGCCGTTTGCCACCATCACCAGCGGACCAATCGGTTCATGCAAGGACTTAAAATGAAAATCCCGCACCACGCCAATCACTTGGTAATGCAGTGCAATACCTTGTTTGTCCTTGTAAATCAAGGTATTACCAAGGCTCTCCTTCTCAAAACCAAAGGCCTTAACCGCCGTTTCATTCAGGATAACGCCCATTGAATCCTGTCGAAGATCCTTTGAAAAATTGCGGCCGCTCACGATGTCCATGCCCAGCGTCGGGATGTATTCGGCATCCACATCGTAACGCAGTGTTTTTACTAAGCGCTCCACGTCTTTTTCCGTGGATACAAAAAAGTTGTTGCCGTAGGAATCACCCACCGGCAAATAACCGGAAGTGCTGATGTGCAACACGCGCGGATCTTGCGCCAGTTGTTGTTTAAAAACCTCCGCCTTGTTCCCAAGCGCGCGCACATCCGGCAACACCACAACCTGCGCTTTTTGATAACCCAGTTGTTTGTTTCGGATAAACGACAACTGCCCGTACACCACCAAGGTGCTGATAACCAACAAAATAGAAATAAAAAACTGGAACACCACCAAACTGCTGCGCAAACCAAACTTGCGCTCCGCAATGGTCAGTTTTCCTTTTAACACCGCAACCGGCTGAAAAGAAGAGAGGAAAAACGCAGGATACGAACCCGCCAGAAAACCCGTCACAAGCCCGACGCCCAGCAATCCCGGCAACAACCAAGGGTGCGTAGCCGGGTTCATAGACAATTGAATGCCGACCAAATGATTGAAATAAGGCAGCGCCAAATAAACCAATCCAACCGCAAAACACAGTGCCACAGCCGTCAGCGACATCGACTCCAGCATAAACTGCCGCACCAGTCCGCCGCTTGCCGCACCCATCATTTTGCGGATGCCTACTTCCTTGGCGCGCTTGGTTGCGCCTGCCGTCGAGAGGTTCATAAAATTGATGCAGGCAATCAGCAGAACAAACAGCGCAATGGCTGAAAACACATACACATACTGCATGTTCCCGCTGGGTGAAAGGTCGTTTGCAAAACCTTCGCCGAGGTGAATATCCGTCAAAGGCTGCAAATGCAAACCCAGGTCATTGCCGTTGCTACGAAATTCAGCCAGGGTCACGCCCATTGCTTCTTTCAGTTGCGGACCTAAATATTTATCAATTACTTGTGGCAATTTCACCTCTAACTGCTTGTAATTAAACCCTTTAGACAATACCAGATAAGTATAAAAATTCGAACTCATCCACGAAGTCGACCGCGCATCCGCTAAGCCGGTCACGGAAGCAAGCAAGTCAAAATGAAAATGCGATTGATCGGGCATCGGTGACATGACGCCGGTAACGGTGTAGGGCTTGCCCCAACTTTCCACTTGCAATACCTTGCCGATCGGGTCTTCTTTGCCGAAATAAGTAGCGGCCAGTGTTTGCGATATCACCATCGTATTGGGCTGTTGCAAAGCCGTTTGCGCATCGCCCAGCACGAGGGGAAGCGTAAAAACCGAAAAGAAATTCGGGTCCACAAAAGCAGCCCTCGCGTCACGGAACTTATTGTCCCGATACGCGACAACCGG
The DNA here is from genome assembly GCA_037130425.1 of Bacteroidota bacterium. Classification (GTDB taxonomy): domain Bacteria; phylum Bacteroidota; class Bacteroidia; order Chitinophagales; family Saprospiraceae; genus M3007. The sequence continues at coordinate 3,535 of JBAXTB010000190.1, read as the reverse complement.
TTTCCCGCCATCATGCAAACGCGTGGCCGCTTCCACTTCCGGATAATCCGCTTTCAAAGTCGCAGCCACCGGCGGCATTACGGTCGATTCCCGCATTTTTTCGCCCTGCACCGATCCCGTGAAAAACACCCGCACGATCTGGTTTGCTTTTTCATTGTAACGGTCGTAACTCAATTCATGCTGCACATACAATAGGATAAGCGCGCAAGCGGCAATCCCGATGGAAAGCCCCAGGATATTAATGGTCGTATAAACCCGGTTTTTCCAGAGGTTGCGGATGATGATCTTGATATGTGTGCTGAACATGACTTACCTTTTATAATAAATTCTATGTACCGAGATCATGCCATGTTTTTAATACATTAATAATCAATATCTTAGACACTCATGCAATACACTAAAATGTCCGATGTTGAACGAGGATGTTCGAAATCGGACATTAAAATGAATCCCGCATTGCTTATTGTCTGAATCAGGATTCTCAGGATTTTAAGATTTACAGGATTAAAACGTCGCGAAAGCCAAACTTTATCGCGGCCCTAATCCTGTAAATCTTAAAATCCTGAGAATCCTGATTCAGACAATTGTTTCTCAAAACAAACGCTATTCTCCACCCCTTCATATTGCCCGTAATTCGGGATCATCGTATACCCCAATTTTTTATACATTGCAATAGCCTCAGGTTGGTTGATGCCCGTTTCCAAAATACAATTGTGATAACCCAATTCAAGCGTCCAATCTTCCAAAGCCTTTAAAACTGCGCTTGCAATACCTTGGCCCCGAAATTCAGGCGGCACGTACATGCGTTTTACCTCCATCGTTTGGTCGTCATAAACCTTGATGGCGCCGCTGCCCACAGGTTTTTCATCCAAATACGCAACAATGGCATATTTGATGGCGTCAATTTTATTGAACTGATGGTAAAAATCATGGTCTTCCCCGTCCCGGATTTTCAATTCCTGGTCGAGGTACTTTACGAGTTCAATAAAATCGGGGTGTTCGGAGTTGGTGCGGAGGAGGGTTAACATGTAGGATAAATTAAGGGAAATGATCGTTTTTCAACCATTAACTTTGTAGGGATAAAGTTACGGGCATACGATATGAACGCGCAACAAAAATACATCGCTAAAGCAATTGAAGAAATCCTCAACCCCCAATTTGAGACGACGAAACAATATCTGAATTTGGTTGGGAATAAAATAAAGGAGTAAAATTCAAAAACCATTAACTTTGTACAAATAATACTTAAATTCATGACTGCGCTACAAAAAGCAGAAGCCTTACTACAACAAATGTCCCCTGCGGAGAAAGCCCAACTTTTTCAAAAAGTAGCCGGTAGTTTCAGCACTGAATTTCCTGGTATAGAAAAAATACCCGGTGTGTGCGGCGGCGTTGCCTGTGTAATTCGCACCCGCATACCGGTTCGAACCTTGGTGACGTTCACAAAAATGGGCCTTTCTGATGAATCGCTTTTGGCAAATTACCCGACCTTGCGGCATCAGGATTTGAGTAATGCGTGGGCGTATTATTTGGCGTTTAAGGAGGAGATTGAATTGGAAATTAAGGAAAATGAGGAGGCGTGAATATGGCAAGAATTTACGCAAATGAGAATTTCCCGCTGATCGTTATTGAGTGTTTGCGGCAAATGGGACATGATGTGCTTACAACCCATGAATCTGGGATGTCAAATCAATCGGTTCCTGATGAAGATGTGTTAACATTTGCGATTTCCGAAAACCGAACAGTTTTAACTTTTAATCGAAAGGATTTTTTTCGACTCCATAAACTAATTCCGGCTCACGCTGGAATTATTGCTTGCAAGGAAGATATTGATTTTGAAGCGTTGGCCCAAAGAATACATGAAGCAATAAAGACTGAAGGAGGAAATTTAGAATCTCAATTGATTCGAGTCAATCGCCCGAATCATTAGGCAAAGGTTCTACTCCCCCAACTTCCGATACAACGTCGTCAACGCAATATTCAACAGCCTCGCCGCCTCGGTCTTATTCCCGCCCGTGTACTGCAACACCTTCTGAATATGCGCCATTTCTACACCTGCCAAATCAAAGGCCGACAAAGGTTTTCCATCCTTATGATGTTGTAAATCAAGCAGTTGTAATTCAATCGGCAGGCTATCGGGCATGAGCGCGCCTGCGCCTGATAGGATCACACTCCGTTCAAGCAGGTTCTTTAATTCGCGGATATTGCCAGGAAAATGGTGTCGTTTAAGCGCCTGCAGGTATTCGGGCGACAAAGCGGGCACGGGTTTGTTCATCTTTTGGGCAAAATAGCGTGCAAAATACCCGGCCAGCAATTCAAGATCGGCCAAGCGCGCGCGTAAAGGCGGCAGCTCAATGCGAAACACAGATAAACGGTAATACAAATCCTGGCGAAAATGCCCGGCTTCTATTTCTTTCTCCAAATTGCGGTTGGTAGCGGCGATTACGCGCACATCAACCTGTACCGGTTTGGAGTCGCCCACGCGGTAAAAGGCGCCGCTTTCAAGGGCGCGCAGGAGTTTTGCCTGCAAATTGAGGGCCATTTCACCAATTTCGTCCAAGAAAATCGTGCCGTGGTTGGCTTCTTCAAACAGGCCTTTTTTGTCCTTCGTCGCGCCCGTAAATGCGCCTGCTTTGTGGCCAAACATCTCGCTTTCAAGCAAATCCCGGCCAAAAGCAGAACAATTGACCGCCACAAATGGCTTGAGACTGCGCGGACTGGCGGCATGTATCGCCTGCGCAAATACTTCCTTACCCGTACCGGTTTCCCCCGTAAGCAATACGGTCGTGTCGGTTGCAGCCACTTTTTGCGCCAGTTCTATGGCGTCGCGGATGGGTTTGGAGCGGCCTAAAATACTTTCAAAGGAATGTTTGTCGCCGAGTTGTTTCTCCAGTTGTTGCACGCGTTTGGCAAGGGCCACCTTTTCTAAGGCGCGGTGCAGCAGGGGAATGATTTTGTTGTTGTCGTCGCCCTTGACAATGTAATCAAACGCGCCGTTTTTGATGGCCTGCACGCCGTCGGGGATGTTTCCGTAGGCCGTGAGCAGGATGGTTTCCGTGAGTGGGTATTTTGCTTTGATTTGACCCACCAACTCCACGCCGTTTCCGTCGGGCAATTTTACGTCGCAGAGCACCACATCGATGTCTTCCTGTTCGAGTTTGCGCAGGCCGGTTTTGCAATCGGGCGCTTCGATGGTTTCAAAACCTTCGAGGCCGATGATGCGGGCGAGCAGGGAACGGAGCTTGGCTTCGTCGTCGATGATGAGGATTTTTTTCAATGGGTGGATGTTTTGGATTTTTTTGCCGATTAAGCGTAGGGGACACAGATGACAGGGATGCAAGCAACACAGATGACCTGATTCAAAGAACAGATAAATCTGTGTCTTTAGTCCGTGGCATCTGTTTCCCTATTCGAACTCGGCATCTTATCAACTACTGCGGGCAAGCAAGGAACGGAGCTTGACTTTGTCGTCGATGATGAGGATTTTTTTGCCGATTAAGCGTAGGGGACACAGATGACAGGGATGCAAGCAACA
>JBAXTB010000019.1:0-30347 GCA_037130425.1 Bacteroidota bacterium | reverse complement strand
GTTAAGGGTTTAGTAGCGATTCCACCGGTTAAAACCGGCGGTTACAAGATGCTAGATGTATGCACACGTTGCACTCGGCGGTAGAGAGGTCCAACATTGGTAAAACATCTACAATCAACAATATCAATGTTAGACCTCTCCGAGGTCCGTATAAATACTTGATTATCAATTGCTACCAATGTTGGACCTCTCCGAGGTTAAGGCACTATCCATTCATTTCAAAATCCTGCGTACACAACTGACGCCTCCATTCAAAACTCAAAATTTAAAACTAAATTTTATCAAATTTGGTATTCCTCCTTGCAAATTTTATCACTTTTGTAAAAGCCCACCAACAAAAAAAGGCGGCCACCCCTCCGGGCAGCCGCCTGACATTTTACTCCCTCCGAACGCCGTTGCCGTAATACAACGAACGTTTTTCTTCATTAGGTTTTCACCGAATCGGTTCGGGAGGGCCTCGTTTTACTGTTCCAGCACAAACGATTCGGTAACAAGTGTTTGTTTTTTGTTATCTAAAACTTGTAATATGTATTGGCCGTTGGGTACTTGTTTGCCCATTTGAATTTGCAATAAGCTCTCGTTGGTATCAACGTTGCCGCTTTGTACGATACGGCCTTGTAAATCAATGACTTGGTACATATCTAATTCCGGAACATTGCCCGTAAATTGTACATTTACAAGACCCGAACTGCTTGGATTTGGGAATAAAAGCGTGGCGAAATCGAATTGATTGGCGCCATGTACGCCCGTAGTCGGCGTCAGGTTGTCTTTGTCAAAATAGATGCCGGTGGGGGTTGTATAATTATTGCTGCCATACAGGAAAACGGCCAATGGCGTGGAGTATCCTTCCCGAAAAACGGTGTAGCGCTTGTTGATGCCCGTTTGCTGGCCTTGCACGAGGCCGAATGCGGTGAGCAATGCCGGAGGAGCCGGCGCGCCGCCTAAAAAGAAACTATCCACGGCATATTGATAACTTTTATTGATCAGCACATCATACAGGATACTTGGGCTTCCGTTGGAATAAACCCGCATTTTGCCCCAACCGGCGATGCTGTCGGTGCGGATGGTGGTAAATACGTGTTGGCCGGGCGTTTTGTTTAATCCGACAGCCGCAACACTGAGGTCAAAGTTGACCCAACGGCGGTTTTGCGAGGTCCAGGCTGTTTGAAACGTAGCCGGAAACTGCATAACCTTGCGTGCGGTCGGGTAGATATAACCTTGTAACGGGAACCGAATGCTGTCTAAATTGTTTCCGGAAAGCGCGCCCAAGCCGTAAGCCTGCGCATCTACGTAAATGCCTTTATCAAATACGCCGGAATTGTTGAAATCAAATTCATTGTAGATAATATATCCAAGTGCGGACGTCAGGTTTTTAAAATCATCGATGTAGACATTTACGCCTGCACTTGTGTAAAACGGGTCTGTTTCGGTAATGTAATTGCTACTGGTGGTTGCAGTTGTATGCAGTGTGCTATAATTCCAATTGCCGTTTCCAGTAGGCGTCAGGTTGGGACCGGTATTGGGGCCTTGGTAATTCTGGGTACTGTAAATCGGGAAATTGTTGGAGGTGATGGTGAACGGCGTTTGGCCGAATGCAGCCGCTGAAAAGCAGCACAAAATGAGCAGGATGGTTACGTTTTTCATTAGCGGAAGTAATTTGTGTAAGAATTTAGTGTCGCCTGAAAGGCAAAATTGATGACACAAAAGTCCGGGCTTCCGCTTGGGTGCGCAATAGTGGTTAACCATCATTCGTCACCATTGCCCTTTGTACTGCATGGCAAACTTCATAAGGGAGTTTTTGCCTTCGAGGTTTAATTTGCGGGCAATGTTGGCCCGGTGGTTGTCTACGGTGTTTACGCTGATAAACAACAAAGCGGCAATGTCAGCCGAACTTTTTCCTTCGGAAATGATCTTGAGGATGATCTTTTCAGTCGGACTCAACAGGGTATTCGCTTCCTGTACGGCTTTGTGCTGGTGCTGTTCGGTGTGCTCGGTCAGGAAATGCTCGATTTCGGGGCTGACGTATATTTTACCCGCACAAACGGCTTCTACACAACGAATTAGGTCTTGAATGGCGTTGTCTTTCAGCAAATAACCCTGCACGCCTGCTTCTATGGCAGACTTAAAAAAATGCTTTTCCTTGTGCATGGTCAGGATGATGAAGCGGGTTTGGGCTTTTTCACTGAGCACTTTTTTGCACACATCGAGGCCGCTTAAAATGGGCATTTCCAAATCCAGAATGGCGAGTTCGGGCCGGTGCGCAAGGATGAGGCTGTAGGCTTCAGCGCCGTCTTTGGCTTCGCCGAGCAGTTCGAGGGTTCTGATTTCATTGAGCACTTCCCGGACGCCGCTTCGAAAAATGGGATGGTCGTCGGCAAAGATGACACTGTATTTTTTCATGTTTTAAACCGGGATGGAGAAGGTGAGCTTTACGCCTTTGTCGACGGCGGTTTCCAAATCAAATCTGCCGCGCAGCATTTTGATCCGTTCTTCCATATTTATCATGCCGAAGGAGCGCTGCGCCTTGCGTTCCAGGATGGATTTGTCAAAACCCTTGCCGTTATCCTGCACCACCAGTTCTAATTTGCCGGGCGATTGCTTGGATGTAATGCGAATGGACGTAGCGCCGGCGTGTTTCATGGCGTTGTTGATACATTCCTGGATGATGCGGTAAAAATTGATTTTGGCTTCGCGGTTGAGTTTTGCGTCAATGCCCTGCAAGTCGCTGCTGACAAAAATGCCGCTTGTTTCCTGCGCCGTTTCACACAAACTATCGACGGCGGATTGTAGTCCGTATTGTTCCAATTGGTTGGGATACAAGTCTTTAGCGATGTTGCGCACTTCTTCCAAGGTGGAATCTACACTACTGATTAGTTGCTGATCGGGTAAAGGCGCCAAGCGATGCAACTGGTTTTTGATGAACAGGATGTTTTGCCCCACGCTGTCGTGCAGGTCTTTGGAAATGCGTTGTCGTTCGGTTTCCTGCACTTTTAGGAGGTCCTGTGCAAATGCCTGGCGCATCGCATTGGTTTTGCGCTGATTTCTGAACCGAATCATTAATACGACAATAATCAGAGAAAGCAAGCCGAGCAACAACAAAATACGTTGTTGCGCAATTTCTTTTTCCTTGATTTTTTGATCTAATTTAAGCAATTCAATCGTTTTTTGCTTGGTTTCCAGTTCATACAAGGAACTCATAGCGGCCATTTTTTCATGGTATTGAACCTGATACACGGAGTCCTTAATTACCAGATATGTCTTGTGGTTTTCCAGCGCGCTTTTATAATTGCCGCGCGCTTCGTCAATCATATATTGTAATTTATATCCTTCTAAAATCCAGTCTTTGGAACCGAGTTCTTCAGCATATTTCATACAAAGGCGCTGGTATTTTTGTGCATTTTCGAGATCATTTAGTTTAAAATAAATTTCCGATAAATGCTCATAAACGCCTGTTCTTTTAGTATTGTCTTCTAAAACCGCCGGGATTTGCAACAACTCAAGTTCATATTTCAATGCCTCTACAGGCTTCCCTGTTTCGGCTAACAGATTGGATAGATTATCGAGTCCGTATATCAAATCTTCTTCGTTATGTAGTTTACGCGCCATATTGGTATTGTCTTCTACAATGCGTAATCCGGCGATTGTGTCTCGTAGCAATACCATATTAAAACCAATATCATAGTTATAGGTGGCCGTATCCCGATATATGTGGCACTCAATCGCCCGTTGTTTGGCTTTGCGTATAAATTCAAGACTTTTAGCCGGATCGTTCATGGATTGATACACGCGACCGATGGTAAACAGCGCACTACAATGGATATAACAATGCCCAACTTGTTCCGCTTTTGACAGCACGAAATAATATGATTTTAACGCACTGTCAAAAATGCCCAAATTTTCCAAACATTCTCCTTGCACATAATTTGCGCGCAAAATGAGCGAATCATCCTGAAGTGTTTGTGCCAGTTCGATCATTTTTTTACTTCCGCTCAAGGCCTGTTCCGGTTTGTCGTAGACCAGTACATCACCTAAAGAGTCGAGCCGATAGAATTCCTTGAGGAGGGCGTTGCGGTCGGTTTGAGCGCTTGCCGAATAGGCCGGGAGGACACAAAAGAGTAAAAAGCAAAACGACTTGGACATGTTTTCAATGGTTTTGTTACATACGGTTCCCAAGGCAAAGAAAAACATTATTCACGCAAAAGGAAAATGGTTCATCTTTGCAACCGTGTACTACCTGTAAACTGACCTGATTCACATGAACAAAGCGCGGCTTGAAACCTTCAGCGACGGTGTATTTGCCATCGTTATTACCTTATTGATCCTGAACATCAGCGTTCCGGATGTGCTGCTGGAGCAATTGCCGGCCGCGTTGTTGAGTATTTGGCCCAAAATTTTGTCCTACATCATTAGTTTTTTCCTGATCGGACTTTATTGGATCGGGCATCATTTATATTTTGATAAAATCGAGCGGGTCGACGGCAGTTTTTTATTGCTCAATTTGATGCTGTTGCTTTTAATCAGTTTTATGCCGTTTCCAACGAGTTTATTGGGGAAATACCCCTACCAACCGCTGCCCTTGTTTTTATACGGCTTAACACTGCTCCTGACCAACTTAGTTACATTTTTCATGCTGCGTTACATGGTAAAAAATCCGCATTTGTCTTCTGCGGAGTTCCGACATGAATTTTCAGAAGTTAGTTTCAGAACTGAACAATTACCCTTGTATGTAAGCATAAACGGGTCTTTGTTGCTTGCGCTCGGGCTTTCCTGGTATTTGCCGGTGGTGAGTTACGCAGTTTATATCGGCACTTTAGTGTTGGGTTTCATGGTGTATATCAAGCGGATCAATAGCAGGGTGGAGGAGCGGAAGCCGTTTTGTTGAGTTAGCGCCCAATCTCCAAAACATGCTCAAATCCCAAGGCCCCGGTACCAACTCTAAGTCGCACTGAATCTGCCCCGGCAATTGCCTTCCAACCTTCATTGCCCGGATACAACCGAATCACCCGCCCGTCATATTCAACCTCAATCGGGATTTTATGTTCGTCGCGTTTTACGAGTTTAACCGTTTTATAATTGCTTGAATTCCAGGCAGTTTGGCGATTGTACGCCGCCGAAAGCCATAAGGTGGCAAGCATGGTGATAAGGTAAATGCGCAGTTCCAGCGACCAGCGCGCTTCGGTATTCTTTTGAAATAATTCGGTAAAATGGGTCTTAAAAAAGTTGATGAGTAAGTAGCCCGGCAGGATTCCGATCAATAAAAAAATCACGCAGAATCGTAATTCATGAATAATATTATCCATCAATACAGTGCCCAAAACCGGTAATAAAATGAAACAACTCAATGGGAGTATGATGAAAACCGTGTCTAATTTTTTTTGATGTTTGTTCCAATTCTGATATGCTGCGGCCGGCTTTTTCATTTTGCGCGACATCAAAACGACCAAAAGCACAGCACTGGTAAAAAACAGGACGATACCGGGAATCCATTCCCAATCGTGTATGAGTGAACTATTAGCGAACGGCGAAGTTGCCAGCATTCCGAACAACATCCCTGCCCCCGAAAGCCATATTTTAGCGCGTAAACGCGGGTCGTTTTTCCAAAGCCAGCCAAGGTCATAGTTGGTACCCTCTTCCTTGGCATACGTATAAATGATGATTGCGAAAAAAGACATTGCAATGATCGGGAAATACAAAGCAGGCAGTTGCGATAAATGTATGTATCGTTTATCGAGCAGAATAAGTGAAATTCCGGCGCATGCAAACAGGCCGGAAATCCATTTGATTCGTCGCGTAACAGCCTGATTATCATATTGTTTCTCCAAAGCCGGCAAAGGTTCGGGGTTGAACGCATTACGGTCGTCCTCGTCTTTGCCCTTTAAGTTTGTTTGAATCCATCGATTCAACAGGCCAAGGCTTATCAGCATTAACAAGATCCCGGATCCGCCTACCACATCACCGAGCCACCCTGTATTATGCAACACCGAAGCGAGCATTAAGGCGCCTACGAGAAACGTGATGCCGTAATTTCGAAGCAGTTTCCACTTGTTTTTCGCGTCGCTGGGCATGGCATAATTGAAATCAATTTTGCCACCCATTGCTACATATTCAACAAAGGAAATTTCCCCGTTTGACTTTACATAAACTTCATCACAATGGATACAATGGTAATAAATACCCGGTTCGAACCCCGGCGAATAGCGTTGGCTTTCTTTTACCACAAACTTTGTAATTTGGCAATGCACCAGGTCTCGGCGCATTTTTTGCAGGCTGATTCGCTCCGCAATACGTTGAGCATCAGGCGTATTTATCTTTTCATCGTTTGTTAGCTCGCCAACTGTGCAGTAAAGTTCCCGATTGCTGATCAGCGGAATTTTACCCCCGGCATTGGTATTTAAACGAAGCGGGTAAAACCGCGTATTGCACTTTGGGCATTTAACGCTGTGAAAATAACCTTCAATTATCGTATCCATTTCAGGGTAAAAATAGAAAAATGATGATTTACCGGGAGCTACTTTTTACGATATTGTAATTCTAATGCCTTATAGATCGCCTGATGCAAAATAGATCCGTGGTCTTCCTTTGGAAAGTATTGATATTCAAGTTTTTGATTTGGATTTGCTTGTTTTTTTAGCAGTTTTGACAACGTTTTGGCGTCTTTTACCATTACTTTTCCTTCGTTTCCAACGGCAATATAAATGGAGGATTTACCCGACGGACCAATCTGTTTGGCCACCGCAAATTGGGTCAATAAAGATTCCTTGTCCCACCAGAAACTTGGACTTACAATATAATAATGGTTAAACAAGCCCGGCTTTTTCAACAGGATCTCCGAAGCCAGCAAGCCGCCCAGGGATTGGCCGATAATGGATCGTTCCTGGTTGGTTTTGTAGCGCTGATTGATATACGGCTGTAATTCCTTTTCAATAAATGTGATAAATTTTTCGGAGCCGCCAGTGGTCGGAAAATCCTTTTTGTCTTGGGCTACCGTGGTTGGGAAGGTAAAATCCCGCTTTCGATCCACATTGGCAATGCCGACCACAATGGTTTTGGGCATGTTAAATTGCAAATTAAAGAACTGCACCACGCCGCAGATGTGGATAAAATCTTCGTTGGCGCTGCCGTCGAGCAGGTAAATAACGGGGTAGGTTTCCATGCCGGCTGGGTTGTAGCCCTCCGGCAAGAAGATATTGAGCGTGCGGGTTTCGTTTAAAACCGTCGAGCGCAGGGTGTCAATCGTGCCGAGTACGAAGGTATTGTGGTACTTGGTGGCTTCGGGTTTTAGGTGTTGGGTGAACGCGGTTTGGAGGGTAAAAAGGAGGAGCAGTGTGAGTAGATTTTTCATCTGTGTTCTGTTGTTCGTCTTCGATATGGGCAAAGGTAGCATTGTAAAATAAAAAACACGGATAGCTTGCTTGTTGTGGTGGCCCCCTCCGCAACAAGCAAGCCATTTTAGAACGCAGATTTCCATTCTTTCTATTTGTTATTTATCACCTTTTACGAGCACTGATTTCCCTATTAATCGCTTGTTTTTATCTAATGCAAAGACCCAAAACGAGCCTGTCGGCATACCGGAAATATCCATCGGTATATTGGCGCCGCTGCTGTTTTTGGTACATATCGGTCTGCCGGAGGCATCATAAATCAGTAATGTAATGTCTTGATTATCTTTATTTTGTACAAGGAATTTACCGGTTGTAGGGTTGGGGTAAATTTGAAGTTCAGGCGTATTTTTCTCCCAAACCGCACTTGGAAAGTCAAATTTATTTACGACTTTGTTCGTTTCTATCGGCGTGTTGTAATCAAAATAAATAAAGGCCCGGTTTGCAATAGAAGTTCCGATAATTAAATCCGATTTGGGCCGAATGCTGAAGGTAACAAAACCGTGGCTGGCATCTTCATTGCTTGTAGCATCCGGCAAATGGATGTTTTCAAACATAAACTCAAGCACATTTTTCCCACGCCAAAACCATTTTACCGGATGGCTGAAGGTTTCCAAGCGCATTGTAGCAGGATCAAGATTTTCTTGCAAACTATCTAAAATTCGTACAAAAGTCGCTTGGTAATTGCCGGTATTCTGAAACCGAATCGTGTAATAAAGCCGCTCGCCGTTGGCTAACTGCGTAGGACTGAAATAGTCTTGCGGTTGTACGCTTTTATCATTGGGATCGAAGGAGGAGACTACTTTTTCTGTATTTATGTAATGATTGTCTAATGGCGCTTGGTCGCCTTGGATAGGGTAGACTAATGATTCAAAACTAAATAATTCTGAAGGGTTTACAAATGAAGGGACCGTAAGGTTAACGCGTAATTTTGCGGTCTGCTGTGTTTCAAGTTCGCTTAATTGCCAGATCAGGGAATCCCCTGAAACAAGATCAGCGAGTGGGACAGATGCATTTATCAGCAGCGGCTGCGGGATATGTACGACTATTTTTGGCGCAATTGTATTTGTTCCAACATTGGTGCATGTAATAAATAAAGTTCTGGAAAAACCAGGCACCAAAGGCTGGTCTAAAATAGTGCTAATGCGTAAGTCATTTATATTTGGCGTGTAATATATACCGAAATCATAATTTCCATTTGTGGCCTGGCTTTTTATATAATGATCGGGATGTACAACAGCGTATGGTGTTGGAGCAATTACCTTGATTGTGTCGCTTTGGTCGGCAAAGATCGTATAGACACCAGTACTATCGCTTTGGCTGAATAAACCATTGGATTGTGAATGAATGAATATATTCGGAATTGAGGGTTCGTTGTTGTCGCGTATGCCATTGTTGTTTTGGTCGCTATATACTTTACCGCTAATTGCTTCCAATTGGAAATTGCGTTCCCAAATGCCTGCATAGTAAGTTCCTAGATATAAAGTATTATTCGATGCGTATAGTTCTGTTTGCCTTGCGTTGTTCAGTCCTTCGTTAAATGGATGCCAGGACAAGCCTTGGTCAGTACTCAAATAAACGCCGTGATTGCTTATTGTGGCAAACAGAAGACTACCTGAAGAAACCATTTTGGTCATTGTGCTCAAATTCCCAAATTCATTTATCGGAAAATCAGCCGTGTTCGCGCTCCAATTGTCGCCCAGGTCGGTTGATGTTAAGATTTGATTTCTGGCACAAAAAAATAATCGGCCATTTTTAAAATAAAGCCTGTTCCCGATGTTGTTTCCCGGCAGCCCTTGCGCATATTTTTGAATCCAGGTAGCGCCCTGATTGTCTGACGTATAAATACTTCCGTCGTTGTTGGTATAAATCCAGCGTTGACCAAGGACTAAAAAACCAATGTTGAATTGATTGTAGGAATCACCAGGCAGGGATATTTCGGTTACGGCCTTTGTAAATCGATTTATGAGTCGAATTGTATCATCTTTATTACATACAACATACTGGCCCTGAATGTTAAAATAGTCAGTAAAAGACCAGCTTGTTGTTTGGTACAGCGTATCAATTGGACCGGTACCGTGGTTTGTTCTCTGTAAAATCCCTTTATTCCCCATATAATAAACCGTATCGCCACTTACGGTCATCATTTGAATGTAGGCGTAATTGCCGCCCGGAATTATACTTTGCCATAATCCACCCGAAACAGGTTTCCGCCAAATACTTGATCCCGTTGATAGCGCAAAAACGTATTGGTTATTACCTGAAATATTTTGGAATGCACCATTCCTGAAGCCTGTGCTGATTTTTCTCCACGTACCCGTCGCAGGTTCAAATTTTTCAATAAATTCAGATTGACTTCTTAATCCGCTGCCTGCACTGGCCCTAAGGACAGGGAAAACAAACGTATCCAATTTACCGTAATAATTCCATGATTTCCCTTTATCTGCTGAACTATAAATTTCATCAGCAATTGCAAATATTTGATTGCCGTAACCTTCAATAAATCCTAAAACGCTTGATGCAGTCGGCAAAGAGTCTGTGGGATACCAGGATTGTCCTAAATCATGCGAGTAAAGGAGGACGGCTTCGTTGTTTACATACCGTGTTGCAATAAGTGTGCTATCCTGTATATAATTTATACTGGATAATACTGCTCCGTTATCCGTTAAAAGCGTCCAGTTGGAACCCGCATCCGCTGAAATAAATACGCCTTGCGGGTAAGTAGAAATCGCAACTCGGTTTCCATCGCTAACCTGGTCGTAGGTATAATCGGGAAGGGACAAATGTTCCCAGTTATGGCCGTCATCATCACTTTTGTAAAAATGATTATTTCCAGAAATCAAAATAAGACTGCCGTTTACAACATAAAGCACTTGTGATTGAATGTTCCATACATTCTGTATATTAGAACCGGCAAGTATCCAGTTGATACCGTTGTTGCTGCTCTTATAGAAAATAATATCTGTTCCGTTTTCAGCCATCGCAAATAGTAAACTATCTTTTCTAATGACGAACATGGCATTTTCATCGGCCAGTATATCAGGATGCAATTGCCAGGATTCCCCTTCATCAGTTGAAAAATAAAGACCTCCTTTGCAAGGCGCCCAAAAGGTGTTAAGATCTTTGAAGAGGTTAGAATAATCTGATTTGGAGTCCGGACCATTGGACGGCAGCCATTGCGCTTGTAAGGTGGCTGTTTGGACTAAAAGCATTAGAAATAAAGGAAGGATAATTTTGGACATAGCCATGAAGGTTTTTCGATCTTGAAGCCAAGATCGGGTTATAGATAAAATCGTATAACACAGTAGGGAATTATTAAAATAGAAAACACAAATATACTACTTTAATTGTTGTACGCAAGTATTTACCGAGGTTTTTTCCTACCCATACGCTGGCCGCACCGTCTAACTATGCTTCCCCGGCTTACGCCATACCCTTACGATTCCAATTGTACTTTACCATGCAAGCCCTGGCTTGACAAAAGGAACCACAACTTTGTTGTTTTCTAAAGCGCCAGACTGGCTGCGCACCTACGTCCCGTCATTTGATTACATATTAATTGACTTGTCTAAACTTTCAGACGACGCCATAAACGCACTTTACATGTAAAGGTCTTGAAAAGGCCATACGTATGATTTTCAAATAGGTTGAGATTAATTCCCTCAAGCGCCAATCAACGCACCACCAACACATCTCCCTTCATCCGAATCACCCGACCCGGATCAATCTCAACCAGCGCCTGAAACACATACACGCCTGGTAAAACCGGCTCACCTTTAAACCGCCCGTCCCAGCCCGCTGAAGGATAATTGCTTGTAAAATCCGTTTTCCGAAACATCAAATTACCCCAGCGATCAAAAATGTCTAAGCGCTTGATCGGCAAATCATCCCGGCTGAACAAGGTAAAATAATCATTGCCCACCGAAGATGCCGGATTAAATACATTGGGCGCAAACAAACGAGGAAACACCTTTACTTGCAAGCGGTCAGTGGCCACACAGCCCGCAGTATCCACCGCAATGAGGACGATCTCGGTGTTTTCTTCCGGCGAAAAAGTGTAGGTGAGGCAATTGGCGCAAGTAAGGCTGTCGTGCGGCGTCCATTCTGTAGCGCTTGTGAGGTGGTTTGCGCTCGCGTACACAGGAAACGGTTGCCCGGCGTCCACAAATTCCGATAAATTAGTCGCCGTTAAATGCACCGTAAACGAATCCGGTTGCGCAATACTCAATTCCAGCGGTCGGTTATAACAGCCTGTGCTGTCGCGCACCACGATGGAATAATCGCCCGCTTTAACCATCTCAAAATCAGGGTTTTGTGTGTAGTTGTGCCCGCCGTCAACAGAATAGGAATAAGGCGCGAGGCCGCCATACGGCATGTCAATATGAATTTGCCCGTTCGAATATCCATAGCAACTCGGCTCCTGTACGGCATATTGAAATGCCGGCGACGTAAATAACGCATCAATCGTATCCGCTGCAAAATCCGTACGGCGGCAAACGCCAAGGTAAGCGTTGGCGATATATTGCCCCGGCGTATAAACCGTCAAAAACGTATCTGCGCCAAAGTGTAACAAGGAATCGCCATAAAACCATTGTATGCCGTCATATTTTCCGCGCGCAATCAAGGTATCCGGACAAACGCCGTCGCCCGTCAGGTGCAGCTTGACGCCTGCTGTGATTGTTTTGGTAAATCCCGAATAAAACGCCGCAAAACTGGCCGGTTCGTTCCGCCCGTACATGGCCACCTGCACGGCCCCTTGCGCGCGTATGCTCACGGACGAGGGCGTGGACGACAAATTAAACAAATCAAGTTTGCGGTAAGTCACAAAATCCGGTATGCCCGGCACTGAAGCGGCCGCCCCGATGGAAACCGGCACGCCATCCACTCGAACCGTCACTAAGGAATCTCGCATGGCCGTAATCATCAACCCGCCCTGGAATTGCATGTTTCCGATCAAATTGGGCTGGTAAATATTATCCACTGCGTTCGGAATACCACAACTAATGGGCGGCACAAAAATTAATCCGGCCGTCCGCAAAGCATCGTCGCCCGTAGGCGCTCCGCCGATCATCTGGTACACAAAAACCGGCGCAGATGCCAGAATATACATATTACCGTCGACCGTATAACTACCTGTGGAAACGACATAATATCCTCCGGCCGATAAAGTCGTGGTGGGACTTATACTGCCGTTCAACCAGATTTGCGTATTATCGGTATGCGCAATGATGATCGGGTGTTCAAGGACGCTGGAGCCGTTTCCTTTGCACAAAATATACTCTTTGCCCATTTTTTCCAAAGGCGCAATTTGATCTATGCCGATGTCATTCGCCATAGATGTAACGGGCGCGCCTAACCAGGAACCGCAATTGACCGCTACTGGTTTACTTGCTTCCAGCAATGTTCCCATAAAGCCATTTGCCGGCTGACTGGAGCCGGTTCCGAACAAATACTGGGAAAAAACAGCACATTCTCCTTTTTGCAGTGTCATGGTCACCGGCGCTGTAAATGCAATATCTGCGCCACCGACGCGAAACTGCGTACCTGCTTCATAATCGGAAAGACTGATTACCGTACTGTCTTCCGTTGCCATCACCCCGATGAAATTAGATCGCCGGGCGTTGTTATCCGGTTCCTGGAGCAAATGCCCGATCCTGAAAATTTTTCCCAACGCCGCCCTGCCTTTACAGGTAAGGTCTCCGGCGTGAAACTGCGACGCGCTGTGCGCCCGAAAATAGGCATAAAATTGTTTGGGGCCGCTTATGACTAAACCTTTGGCTTTTAAGGGTTTATGTAGAGATAATTCATCTGCCATTACAGGTGTTTGGTCATCCGACCCGACAAAATACCGAAAGGGTTGGCTGTTGCTGATAATGGCTGAAGTAATCAAATTGCCCGCGCCGTCCCGAACCTCTACCAGAAATGGCAATACTTCCGGAGTGGATAAATACAGGTATTGCGGCCCCCATTCCGCGCGCGCGTGCATGGGAGGAAGCCAGTGTATGGTGTCTAATTGGCTGTATGCCGTAGCCATCTTAAACAACAACACAACTGTGAACAACCTTGATTTAATGCTCATGTTTATCTTTTGTCGAGCTTAAATGTAGGGTGTTTTATGTATTTTTCAAAAATCAAACATCCTCTCCATACCTTTGGCACGAAATTGCGCGCATGTTAAAATTTTTCAAGCCGGATACGGCATCCCAATTAAGTGACGAGGCGTTGCTGGAAAGGTTTCTTTCCGGCGGCAACGTCCAGCATTTAGGGCTGTTATACCAGCGCTACATGCCGATGGTGTATGGCGTTTGTTTGAAGATTTTGAAAGATCCGGGTTTGTCGGAAGATGCGGTGATGGCTATTTACGAAACCCTGAATCGCAAAGTAAGGGAGCATAAAATCGAGTCTTTCAGGGGCTGGCTTTTTGTAATGGCACGTAACTACTGCCTCATGGAATGGCGCAAGTCGAACCGCCGCCCCACCGATTTATATGCCCCTGAAAACATGGTACACCACGACGCCATTGAGCCGGTTTTTGAAATTGAAATGCCCAATAATACCAAGGCGCTGGAAAAATGTATGGGCGAATTGCCCGATACCCAACGCCGCAGTGTGGAGTTGTTTTATTACGACGACAAATCGTACAAGGAAATATCGAATCTGGTGGCAGAGGAAATCGGGAAAGTACGCTCGTATATCCAGAACGGCCGTCGAAATTTGAAGTTATGCCTTGAAAAACAAGGGATTAAAGGAATGGATAACTGACATGAACGAATCTTTTCAGCACGATGATGCGCGGTTTACAGACCTCTTGCAACGTTGGTCGACGGGTGATTTTACCCGCGCCGATGAGCAGGAGCTATATGCGCTGGCCCGTTCCGACGAACATCGTCGCGAGGCGCTGGAAGGTTTTTTGGCCGTTCCTGACCAAGATCACCATGTTCGAATAGATGCAATGCGCCAAAAGTTACAGGAACAAACCGGCTCAAAACGACGCATCCTGCCTATTTCAGTTATCATGTCAGTCGCTGCCGGAATCGTGCTGCTGCTGATCGCTGTATTTACGATTCCAAAATTGCTGCTTACTTCGGATCGAGCGCCTGTCGCGTTTGAATCAAAGCCTGTGCTTGTCAAACCGGATTCTATGGTAACGCAGACAGATCAAGGTCTGTCTTCAACACAAGCGCCAGCCGCCACGCAACCTGCAATTCGCTCAGAATTGGATAAAAAATCGTCCAATGGCCCGGCTTTGGACAAAATGCCGGAGAACAACAACACTTTAGCCCAAAACAAAGCATTAAGGCAAAAAACGCCTGCAATGCGCAAAGAAAAAGTGCAGCATGAAGACATCGCATTGGCCCCCGCGCGTGCGCAAGCGCAAGCCGTGAACGCCGAACCCGCGCCATCCATACCGGCAAATGATGACGCGCTGGCCATGAAAAAAACTGCCGCCTCGGAAAGCGCAGGTACTGCTCCCGGAGCAGCTCCCCAAATCGAAGCCGCCAATAATGCGAAAATACCCAGCGATAAAATGAAGGCCAAGTCCTCTGATTTGGATCCTAAACTTAGCATTGAATCTTATTTAACCCAAAAAGCCAGGCTGCCAAAAGTGGCCCACGATAATAATATTTCCGGGTCTGTAGCAGTGCAGTTTACCATTGATGAGAACGGAAAAGCAACCAATTTACAAGTAATACGCGGATTGGGATTCGGATGCGACGAAGAAGCCCTGCGCTTGATCCGGTTATTCACCTTTGAAAAAAAAGCCGCCGGCCAAACGCTGACCGTGCTTGCGCCGTTTGTGCGATAAAGCAAACGCACAACTTTTCCAACGGCAAATTGTTTTTACCGACATGCGACAACAGCAAATCCAAAGACAGGCTGAAGCCCGGATTCCGACCCCCTGGGGAAATTTTACGATGATTGCCTACGCAGCTTCGCCAAATGATCGTATGCCGCATCTTGCTATGGTGGCAGAAGGCTTTGACCCGACAAAATCGGTGCCGGTACGCATTCATTCCGAATGTATGACCGGCGATGTGTTCGGCTCAAAACGCTGTGATTGCGGCGAACAATTGGTGGTTTCCATACAAATTGCAGCCGAACGGGGTGGGGTAGTGGTGTACCTGCGCCAAGAGGGCCGCGGCATCGGCCTTATCAATAAATTAAAGGCTTATCAATTGCAAGATGTCGGTTTTAACACAGCCGATGCCAACACACACCTTGGTTTTGACGTTGACGCGCGCCAATACGACGCAGCGATTTGTATTTTACAAGAACTTGGTATTGAATCAGTTGAGCTTATTACGAACAACCCGGATAAGGTAAATGCGCTACGCCGTTCGCCGATTCGCGTTGCGGATCGAATCCCGATTATTATAACGCCGCAGGCCGATAATTTGTCTTACTTGCAAACGAAAAAAGACCTCATGGGGCACTTACTCAGTTTGTAAAAGTCGAATTTCGTCGCCCACCCGGACTGTTTTTGCAGGCGTTTCAGGGTCTATCAGCACGACATTTTGCCCAAACAGCACTTTCTGCCCTGATCTTCTAAAACCCGACATGGTTTTAAGCGGCTCGGCGTTTTTGCTTGCCGTGTCTTGATCGATGGTGGTCATAATACAACGGCCGCAAGGTTTTACGCCCTTAAACTGCACCGACCCGATGCTGAAATCCGACCAGTTGTCTTCTGCAAATGGCGCCTCTCCTTTAAACACAAAATTGGGCCGAAAACGGTTCATCGGCACAGGTGTTTCCAAACGTTGGTTCAAATCATCCAGCGAAGCCTGTCCGATCACTAAATAGGGAAATCCGTCGGCAAAACTGACATAATGCCCCTTTGGCGCATAACGTCCGTCGGCGGCGCGGCGGGTGGTATCCGGCATATACACCAGGCGCAAATTTTGACCTAAAACACTTGAAAACCAATCGTTTATTTCCCGCGTATGTACCCGCGCGCTGCATTTTTGACTCCAAACTGAAACCTGCAATTTTTCCATGTCAGCGGCTTTCGGCGCCAAAGGAATTTGAATTCTTTTTGTCGGATCAACCGATGAATAGACCGTCAAAAAAGGCGCTTCCAAGGCGGTTCGCAATAAGGCCATCGCGGGAATTTCCCTTTGCGTAACAAATACGCCCGCCTCATCCACCAGCATCCAGCGTCGGTCGTATTGCAAGCCGCGCCGTTCAGCCTTGGCTTCAGACAATGAAATTCCGCCGATTGATTTAATCGGGTAGATATGTATTGCGGTGATAATCATTTATTTAACCCTATTTGTCTACGCTGTTCAAAATTGGTAAGGCGGCGGAGGCAAACGGAATACGGCAACCAATAAAGAAAAACTTGGAATCGACGCCAAAATCGTAACCGTAACCGACACTCAGGAAATCTTTAAACACTGAAACTGCAACCGAAGCAGCAAATTCAGGTACGCCGTCGTAGTCAAAATCAGGCGAAGAGAAGTTCAAACCGACGCCGATGTTGATGTATTCATTGTAAAACTTGCTCTTTCGGCTCCCCCAGTGAAACAACACGCTGTAAGAAGGCGCAAAAGCAAATTTGTGTTTCTGTTCTTTTAAATCCGGCTCCGGATTGGCCAAAATCATATTGACTTTCACCTCCGAATACATCGCGATTTGTTGCAACGTGATTTCCTGCCGAAAAATTTGTTGCGGTTTTAGGTCGGCTCCCGCATTATTCATTTGCAAAAAGGCTTGCAGGATCAGTTGATCGCCATTTTTCCGGTTTCCGGTTTGGGTCAGGTCGATGGTGGTTTCTTGCGGAATATCATTAAATGACAGGCGTTTTACCTGATCGGAAATCGCATTGTTAAAACGCGCTTCGGCATCGCCGCCGCCAAATGCGGATTTGAGGGCTTCATAAATGCTGTTTACCTGATTAAAATCGCGCATAAATCGGGCATAACAGGAGTCTTTCAGCGCCAAAATCTGTTGCACCTGCGGGGTGGCTTTGGCTACGTTTGGCAAATTGTCAAGCGTTTTGGGCAAATCCTTGAAAAATGCCTGCGTGGTCGTTTTAAGTGTAACGATTTTGTCATTAAAACCGATCAATTGCTCGCTGCCCGTCACGCCGGCTGCCGTATTGGGCAAACCTAAGTACAAGTTTTGAATCGTAATCAATTGATCCTGAATCGGTTTGATCGTCGCCATAACGTAGTTCGACATGGTGTCGGTAAAACCTAAAGCCAGGGACGGCAAGGAATCAATGGTTGTTTTTATATCGTCAATACAGGCGCTGGACGAAAAGGATTTCAAAATGGCGTCGTGGCTTTGCTTGTGCGCGCTGTTGCGCATCTTGTTCAACTTGTCCGATATGTTGGAAATATCGCGCAATTCCTGTTTTTGATCTTCCGACAAACTAAACACCCAGCGCGGCGCCACGTAGGTTTGTTCCGGAATATCGTCAAAATCATCGCCAATATGAACCGGCTGCGGTTTGCCGTTTGCGTTGCGCATTTTACCGGCCAGGATAAATTTAATATGATCGGCGTCTTCAAGTTTTTGTACCAAATCACTGGCCGTTTGCCCAAAATAATCATAAAAATACATATCAATCGGATACTTTCGCTTGTCGATTGTACCCGCAGCCACTTTTTGCTTATACTCCACCAGCGCTTTTGCTGCCAGCGCTTTCAATTCCGGATCATCGAGCAAACTGGAATAAAAATCGTCCAAAAGTATCGACAACGTTTGTAATTTCTGAAAATCAGGCGCGCCATCAGCGCTTTCAAGTCCTTCCTGTAGCAACTGCTGTGTCTTTACTTTTTGAAGAAGCAGGGTTTTATACTTGCTTAACAAACTAATATCAGCCGGTTTTACGCCTGCAAAACCAAGCATTTGGCTCCGAATGGCATCGCGGTCGAGTTTCATGGTGAGCGTACCGTTTATTTCGGCAATACCGTCGGCGCCAAGCAGGTTTTTATTCGGATCTGTCGGATCAAACAACTTGGATTCATATACCCGAATCAGGGGTTGGGGCGGCGTAGCAGCCGGTGTTGCTTGTTGGGCCAAAACAACGTTGGCAATACATAAAGCAATCAGTATATGAAGTATTTGTTTCATTTGCATTCAATTTTAATATCTGTACTGCAATAATTGAACCTTGGGTCTGCTCAGATATTGGTTCGAAAATCCTGTCCCGCCCGCGCAAAGGCGCGTTTGATGCGCAACAGCGTGCTGATTTCGTCCTCCACTTCGTCTGGGAAAAGAATATCGGCAGCTTTGTCGGACACTGGTTTTACGCTAAACGCTACAATGGTGTCGAATTGGGTAGGATCGAAACTGGTAAGCGATTGCAGTATTTGCAAGCACTTTGCTTTTTCTGCCTTATGGTCAGGCAGCCAGATCACCTTGCGTTTTACGCCGAACATGGTAAGGGAAGCCTGATCGTCGGCTTCCGTAACTACGGCGGTTGCCTTGGCGTCTTTTCCCATCACAACCATCAAAATCAATTCATCCTGTAGGATTTTGGTAAACTGTGCTCCCGCGTCTGGCGCCGCAGGGTCATAAATAAAGGTATTTTCAAGTGCCATTTCAAGTTAGTTTTGTTCAAAGATAATAGTATTACAAACATTTAGCCAAGCGCATCAACAAGTCAATTTGTTGCACTTCGTAATCTTCGTAACCTGTATTCCAGGCCATTCTGATTTTATCTAATTCGGTGTTCCGGAGTTTTTTCAAGGTCGGCCTGTCAATCAAATACTGGCCCTTAAATGTTGCCGCCTGTGTTTCTGCATTGACGCTGCCTTCATCGGCACGCTGGTTGAACACCGTGAGCGTGCTACCGTCTACAAATTTAAGAATTAACAGGTTATTTGTTCCAATTCCGCCAAAGGATTTGCGCGCGCCCGGATCATTTATCGTGTAAGTCAGGTTTAAAAACTGGTTTTGCCCGATCGAAGTCATGGAAACATCGCATAAAATATGTGTTTTCCCTTTCAAATAACTACGCAAAACCGGGTTGGTGTATCGCAACAATTCGGCCCGCGCGGTTTCTTTGCGCACTTCGCCTGAAAATTCGTCTTTACTTTGCGCCGCAATGTTACAAGGCGGCTGTGGCGGATGCAGCATCACGTCTTCTTCCGGATTATAGGCTTTATAGCGCGGCCCTTCCGGCGCTTTGGCCTTTTTTACGGGCGCAGTTTTTACTAAAACGCTGTCAGTAGTCGGTTTTCCCTGATTAGACATTGCGCTGCTATCTTGTTTCGCATTACCGTCTTGACCTGGCGCGCCCACCGTTTCGGAACCTATTATAACGGCAATAGGTTTTTCCACTTTTTTAGGCGGATAAATCAAATCAGTTGTTTTTAACACCGACTGACGGCATTTTAGCAGACTTTTTCGTTGTTTTTCCGGCGACAACGCAAGCAAATTATCGGCCAAAGCCAATGATTTTTCGGCTTGTTTTTGTTGTTTTTGCGCCAATGAAACCGCTTTTTCCGCAGCCCGAAGCTGTTTGGCAAGCGAATCAATGGTTGTTTGTTTCAGCGTACTGTCCAATCTAGCATTGCTGAGTTCAACGCCGGCATTGGTTTTAAATACCGCCGCGTTGGCCGAACGCAGCAAACAAGTATCGAGCAAGGTTTTCGCCTTGCTTTGCAACATGGTACCGTAGTCTGTCAATTGAGATTCAGTCAGCGAGTCCGGAACCGGAATAGAATCAGGTGAAACCGTAAAATTACCGTCGGATTGAGCCGTTGCGCATAAACCGCAAAGCATCAAAAAGGAAATCAGGGAAATACGCAAGATGTTAAACATATCTGTTATCGCTTATTTGGGCAAAACAATGCCGAATTTGGGCACTGAAAAAATCAGATGCACTACTTTCGCGCCAAAGTTATGAAACTATGAAATTTTCCTTCGTTACATTATGCATTACGTTGATCGTGGCGGTTTCTTGCAACCAAAACCATCCAAAATCCGATTCCGCCATGGAGTTTAAAAAAATCCCTTTGACGTATCCTTTCACCCGCAAGGATACGACCGTAAGCGATGATTATTTCAATCAGAAAATCAAAGATCCGTATCGTTGGCTGGAAGACGACCAAAGCCCAGAAACCAAAGATTGGGTGGAAAAAGAAAACTTAGTCACGTTCGGCTACCTCAGTCAAATTCCGTACCGGGAAAAACTAAAAAAACGCTTAAGCGAAATTTTTAATTACGAAAAATTCGGTACGCCGTTTAAAAAAGCCGGCAAATACTATTTCTTTAAAAACGACGGTCTGCAAAACCAAAGTGTGTTGTATAGCCAGGATAAATTGGACGGCGCTGCCACGGTGGTACTTGATCCGAACAAATTCAGCGCCGACGGCACCAGTTCTTTACAGGAATTCGGTTTCTCTAAAGACGGTCGCTACCTGGCGTATGCCGTTTCAAAAGGCGGATCTGACTGGCGCAGTATTCGGGTAAAAGACCAGCAAACGGGCCAAATGCTGCAAGATCAGATTGAGTGGGCAAAATTCACCGGCATTGCCTGGCAAGCCGACGGTTTTTACTACACGCGTTACCCGACGCCCCAAAAAGGCGACGAACTCAAGGGCGAAAATAAATTCGGTTCTGTGTATTTTCACAAATTAGGCGCGCCGCAAACAACCGATGAATGTATATACGAAGATAAAAAACATCCCAATCGTTTTTTCAGTGCCGGCGTTACAGAAGACGAACGCTTTTTGTACATCTCTGGCAGTGAGTCAACCAGCGGTAATGCCTTGTATTTCAAAAACTTAGCAAAAGGCGATAAAACTTTTACGCCCATTTCCGAGACCTTTGAAAGCGATTTTAACATCGTTGACAACCTCGACGATAAATTACTGGTGCTGACCAATAGCAAAGCGCCAAACCAGCGCGTATTGCTCATTCACACCGATCACCCGGAGGAATCGGCCTGGGAAACCCTGATCCCGGAAGACCCAACGGATGTGCTACAAAGTGCCACCCTTTGCGGCGGCAAAATCCTGTGCGCGTACCTGCACAACGCATCAAGCGCCTTGCGTGTGTTCACGCTGGAGGGCAAACTTGTAAAAGAAGTGAAATTGCCCGAAATCGGCACAGTCGGCGGAATCAGCGGTAAAAAGGATGAAAACCATGCGTTCTTTTCCTTTACCTCTTTCCTGCGCCCGACCAGCATTTTTACCCTTGATATGAATACCCTGGAACCAAGTTTGTTCAAGGCGCCCAAACTTGATTTTATTCCGGACAGATACATAACTGAACAGGTTTGGATTAAAAGTAAAGACGGAACAAAAGTACCAATATTTATTACCCACAAAAAGGAATTAGCCATGAATGGCCAGAATCCGACCTTGTTGTACGGTTACGGCGGGTTTAATAATTCCGTGACGCCGTCATTCTCGCCTTCGCGCGCAACACTGTTGGAAAACAACGGTATTTACGCTGTAGCCAACATTCGCGGCGGCGGCGAATTCGGCGAAAAATGGCATAAGGCAGGTACTTTATGCCAAAAACAGAATGTTTTCGATGATTTTATTGCGGCTGCTGAATATTTGGTTGCCGAAAAATATACTTCACCGGCCCGACTTGCCATTCAGGGCGGTTCCAATGGTGGCCTGCTAATTGGCGCCTGTATGACGCAACGCCCCGAATTATTCGGCGTTTGTTTCCCGCAGGTGGGCGTGCTGGATATGTTGCGCTACCACAAGTTCACCATCGGCTATGCCTGGGCAGTCGATTACGGGCGCAGCGATGATCCGGATGCGTTCAAATGCCTGATTAAGTATTCGCCTTTGCACAATGTGAAAAAAACGCAATATCCAGCCACGATGGTTACAACAGCCGATCATGACGACCGCGTGGTGCCGGCGCATTCTTTTAAGTTTGCGGCCACTTTACAAGAAATGCAACAAGGCGAAAGCCCGATCCTGATCCGGATTGACACCAGCGCAGGCCACGGAGCCGGTAAACCCACGGGTAAAATGATTGAAGAAGCGGCGGATATGCTATCGTTTATGTTTTGGCAAATGAAAATGCAGGTTATTTACCAATAGCCCGCATAATTTGTTTGCGGTGGCGTTTGAAATGCCAACGAAAAAACCAGACCATTTGGCGGAAGGTCTGACGACCGGCGCGTGGGTGTTTGTACACGGTTTTAGGAAGCAATTCAGTCGGGAGTTCAGCAAAAAAATGGAGCCATTCCTGCTGAATTGCTTCCCAACGTTTGCGGGTATTGGCAAGTGATTCATTTGCAGGTAAATATGCCTCGGCGATAAACTTCGGCGCCCGGAATTTGATCGGACTTGTAAGCATGAGCCACAAGGCAAAACTGCGCATATAACTTCCAATGCCCGCACGTTCAAATACTGGGTTGAAACTCATTTTTTTGCGCACATACACCAGCGATTGCTCTTCAGACATGATTAAATGGTGCATCGTCTGAATGGCCGTCCAGCCGCCTTTTACCGGGTTTTGGTTGAGCAGGGCATCAGGAACCGATTCCAATTCAGACAAGAGTTGATGAACCTGGTTGCAATATGCCTTGTAGGTCTTGGTGATTTGATCTCTCATGTTGTAAAAATCCTATTTTTTTTGCAGAAAGGCTTTTTTTACTGAATTTTGCCCCAACAAATTAAAAATGTTGAGAATACGGATTTCGTTAGCAGGTTTGCTCATCAGTTTTTGTGTCCTTGAAGTAATCGGCCAAACCGGCCCCAAAGACAAGAAAAACCAATCTACCGCGGTTGAATCGCCAGAGACATTTCTATTGGTTACGCCTAAACCCGGTGAAAATGCGGTAGAACTGCTGCAACGTTATGAACTTTATGACTATCCATGTAACATTTCCCAGTTTTTTAAAATTAATAAAATCAAGGAAGATTATCGTTTGAAACAGGGCGCCACCTACGAACTGCCTATTTTCGTGGTAGCGTACAATGGAAAAAGTATCCGAACAACCCTTGAAATAGACGATTGGAAACTTGCTAAGAAAGTTGAAAGGTACAACAAGGACGCCCAAATGAGGGGGCTTCGTAGTGATAACTTTGTGGTTTCCAAGAAGATGTGGGTGCCCTGGCACTTAATCAATTGCCCGGATCAAGGAGAAGAAAGTGAAGCCGTTGTGGTTGGGCCGCGCAAGCCCGCAGAAGGTCCGACCGGGGAGCCAAGTTTGGGGAAAGGCCAGCGTGTTTTTCCAATTTTTGGTAAAAAATACGAAAAAACGCCTTTGTTAAGCCGTAAATTGAAAGGCCGTGTTTTCTACATCGTAAGCGGCCACGGCGGCCCGGATGTGGGCGCCCAGGGCAAACGCGCAGGCCATGTTTTATGCGAAGATGAATATGCGTACGATGTGTCGTTGCGTTTCCTACGCTTGCTCATCAGCCACGGCGCTACGGCATACATGATCGTGCGCGATGAAAATGACGGCATCCGCGACGAAGATTTTTTGCCATGCGACAAGGATGAAGTGGTATTGGGCAATAAAGAAATTCCGCTCCCGCAGCGCGAGCGCCTGCAACAGCGCACGGACCTCATCAATGACTTGACGGAAAAAAACATGAAGGCCGGGCTTGACAATCAAACGGTGATCGAGATACACGTTGATTCCAGGAGCAGCGACGATAAAACCGATATTTTCTTTTATTATCGTCCGGAAAGCGAACCAAGTAAGGAACTTGCCCTGCGTTTTTACCGAAAATTTGAGCGAAAATACCAGAGTATCCGAGGCGCACGCGGCTATTCGGGCACCGTCACGCCACGCTATTTGTTCACACTGCGCGAAACCAATACCCCGCGCGCTGTTTATATTGAACTGGGGAACATCCGCAACGACTGGGATCAACAGCGTTTGGTGTTGAAAAATAACCGCCAGGCCGTGGCCAATTGGCTGTTGGAGTCGTTGTTGTCGGAGTAGCTACTCCTTCGGTAAAATCTCTGTTTTTTCCCCGAAATATTGGGCAAACTTGGCCAAATCCTCCGCCAATTCCTTGTTTTGCGTTGCAGTGAGATACGTTTGACCCAGCGAGCGCAGAATTTGATACATAAAACGATCCATTTCCATCACCTGCATTTCTTTGGTCCAAAGATCAATGCGCAGGGTATCGCGGTGATCTTTGTCGAACAAAGCTACGACCATTGCCTTACATTCATCCAAAGCGCCGCCGTTGCGATCGCTGGCGCCCCATTCCATTTTAGTCGGTACGCCTTTTTCATCCAGGCCCACCCGGATGGTAATATCACTTGATTTGACGATTTCGTCCATGTTTAAATAATAATTGTGCGGCAAAAGTAACGCAAAAACATTGAACCGCCTATTTTTGCCAACGTGATGACAATACACTTTGGCCTTGATTTTGATGGAAATGTACACCCAACGACCGCGCCTGACGCTGCCGGCAATTTGTATGCAGGCCCCCATCGGCTTTTGCAATGGCTTGAACATCAATTAGGTCTTTCTGGTTTCCCGAATAACACGGAATACCTGCGCATTGAGTTGTACCGCCAAACGCTGGGGGCTTTATTGGAAACGGATACAAGCGTTTTTTATAAAAATTCGTTCAATTCCGACCGTTTTGCCACCGCAGCCGTGTTGCTTGAGCGCCGCGACGAATTGCTTTTATCCGGCTGGAATTTTGAACAATTTCCTGAAATGCCGCCGCGTTTAGCCACATTTTCGGCATTAGAAACGGCTTTTCAAATAAAAAAGAATGATCCGGAGATCGGCGCTGCGGCCTGGGGCTGGGCCGATCGTTTTGAGTTGGCAATAGAAAGGCTTCAAAACAATACATTGCCGCTTGCCGCATTTTATTTATACGAACCAGAAAACCTGCAGCCGCCTTTTGTAACGCGTTTCGTACAAATTTTGAAGGCAAAACAGATTCCAGTAAAATATATGACATTGGCGCCGGCTGCTCCTGAAAATACGGCGCTGGGTTTTCTTCAACGACGTATTTGTGCGGAAGCGTCTATAAGTGTGCGCAGTGAAATACCATTTGATGGTTCCCTGCTCATACTTCGTGCCCGGCGTGACAGTGATGCGGCTGTGGCCATCGCCCAAATCTTGAAACAAAACCCTGATTTTAAACCCTTGTTTTTGTTGCCGGAACTGAACCTGATGCTTGAGCAATCCTTGATATTAGAAGGATTGCCGGCGCTTGGCGTGTTGTCGGCTTCCCTTGCCCGACCATCGCTGCAAGTGTTGAAATTAGCCCCCGCTTTTCTTTGGGAGCCAGTAGATGTGTTTAAAATTATGGAGTTTGTGACCCTCCCGGTGAAGCCCTTTGACGATGGTTTGGCCTTGGAAATCGCGCGGGTATTGGCTGAAAAGCCGGGTTTGTTCAGCGATACCTGGTTTGCAGCCGTTTACGGTTATTTAGAACGGCCGGAAGTGGAAAAATCAGCCGCCACGCATTATGAATTTTGGTTTAACCGCCGTCGTTACAGAGCGGATACTACTGCGCCAAAACGCGATGCCGTTGAGTTGTATAAATATTTGCAAAACTGGGCGCGCGATTTTTTTGAAACGTCGGGCCGTAAAAACAGTTCTTTATTAGTGCTGGCCGAACAAGCGCGCCGCATCCATGATTTGCTGGAGGCTTTGCCCGAACAACGCATTGGTTTTCTGGAACTTGAACGTATCGTGCGCACCATTTACGACCCTTCTCCGGTGCAAATGACCACAGCCACGGTAGGCGCTTATGCATACCTGCAAAAAGCAGGCGCTTTGGCCGCGCCAGCCGAAAACGTGCTCTGGTGGAATTGCCTGTTTGAACAAACTGCCCCTTCACCCGATCGCTGGCAGGCCAGGGAACGCCAATGGCTAAAAACGCAAGGCGTTGCTTTGATGGAACCCGTTCAAGAAGGCCAATTGAATATTTTAAGACAGCAAAAACCGGTGCTGCAAAGCGCTTCAAGGCTTATTTTGGTGGTGCCTGAACAAGCCGACGGTAAAGAATCAGTCCCTAATTTGCTTTTAGGCGATATGGAATCGGCTTTTTCGCGGCATCGGGAATTTACGTTTTCGCTGGATGATCCGCAAGATCGTCGGCGATTGAGCGAAAGTCTTCAGACGCCCGTGTTTACCCAAATAGAACCACGCGTAAGCGGCCGTCCGAAGCCGCAACTAATGCTTAAACGTCCTGATTTATTAGCAGATAGCGCGTATGAAACGCCTACCAATTTAGAAAGCCTGTTCTACTATCCACATCGTTGGTTTTTCAGGCAAAAAGCAAAATTGTATCCATCCAATTTGTTGAGCGTTACAGCTGACACCACCTTGCTGGGTAATTTGGCGCACCGTTTTTTTGAATTATTGCTTAAGGAAGATACCCTGCCAACCATCGATAAAAACGGCGTACACCATTGGATTGATGAAAAAGCAGGCTATTTGCTTGAACGTGAAGGCGCTACCTTGTTGCTTTACGGTCGAGAACCGGAGCGCAATGCTTTTTTGAACAAGGTTAAAAATGCGGCATGGAGCCTGATTTCGCTGATTCGAGACAACAACTGGTCGGTGCTGCACACAGAGTATAGTTTGGAAGGATCCTTTTTAGGCGTTCCTGTGCGCGGTAAAGCGGATCTGGTATTGCAACGCGGTCAGGAACACGCCATTGTCGATTTGAAATGGAGCGGCGCCCGGCGACGTAAAGAATTGATTCAGAACGGAGAAGATTTACAACTTACGCTGTACGCGCATCTTTTCCCGCCAACCGACCAATGGCCGCATACGGCCTATTTTATTTTGGAGGACGGTAAAATGATCGCCCGCAATCGCGCTGCTTTTGCAGATGCCATCGTGGCCGGTAAAGGCGATGAAGGCCATACGGAAGCCTGCGCGCGTACGCTGGCGAAAATGGAGCGCACGTTCAATTGGCGCTTGGAGCAAGTCCGGAAGGGAATTATTGAATTGCGCACAGCGCGCACAGCGTCGGAGTTGGAAGCCTTGTACGAAGGCGAATTGCTTGATCTGTTGGAAATGAAATTAGAGGACGCGCGCTGGGATGATTACGCTACGTTATTAGCTTTTATGTAGGTGATTTTGAAAAAATTCCCGCGATGTATTACAAATGCCGGGCTTATTTTCTTAGGCATAAAAATGGGGAACAAATCACATAAAAACTTGAAAATCAAGTTGTCATGCGGTTTGTTCCCCGTATAAAATTAGGTCACTGACTAAATTTACTGTACGCTCAATTTCACAGTCGCAACCGGCGAACCGTTTACATAAGCGCGTACGACATAAATGCCGCGTTTTTCCGGTGCTTGAACCTGAATAGATTCAACGCCATTGATTGGGTAACGAGAAACTAAACGGCCGAAGAAATCGAACATTTCAACCGTAGCGTTATCTTCGTCCTTCAAATTTTCCAATTTAAGGTTCATGTATTCGCCGCTCTGCACAGGATTTGGATATACAGCGGTGTTGATGGCCAGTTCCTCAGCCGCATCACGGTCCATTGCCTCATCACCGGATTGAAGACCGGCGCCCAAGGTAGAGCTGGTAATGCCATCGCGTGCAAAAAATAACGAACGGTTATTGTTGTACCCTACGCTAATGAATCTTTGTCCGTCATTAGATAAAGGCAACACCATACGAAGCACAACCGGGCTGTTATTGAGGTTCGGCAATATTACTGGTTGGCCAATAGCAGTCAAAAAGTTAGAATTAAAGATGTTGATTTGAGCCGACTTAGGATAAGGAATACTATCCGGGTTCAAAAACAACAGGTTGTAATTCTGTAACAGGTAGTTAATGTCCGGATATGCCTGCTTTTGGGTAGCAGAGGTGATAAGATTACCGTTTGCGAGTTGTTGAACATCTGTAATTTGGTCAATGGAATTCGTAATCCCAAATACAGTGCGGCGCATCTCGTTTCCAGTTGTTCCATTTACCTTGATGAGCATCGCTTGTGGACCTTGGACATAATCTTTGGTCTCTGCACCGCCAATAACCCAGTTGCCGTCTGTTAAACGCGTCATGCACAAACCAACCCCTGCATATTTACGACGTGAAACAAGTTGCACATTGTGATTTACTTTGAGCAGGTCAATACTGTCTGCACCAAATGTAAAAGTTGTTAAATCTTTGATACCGTAGGTTAACAAAAAGATGTCGCTACCCACGATTTCAACATCGCCCAAATTGTCCATTGGATTCACGTCAAGCGCCTTGTGCGAAGTAATGTTCAATAAGGTATCAAGTTGTGTAACAGCAAGGTCAGTACGACGTCCATTTCCTTCTCCAAACAGCAATTGAGAAGCCACCAGCAATTTTGTGCCGTCTCTGCGCAGTTTTTGCCATCCAAAAACCTGGTATGGTTTACTGATGTTTGTAGGCGCATCAAGGTAAACCAACTTTTTTACGTTCAGGTTTTGGTCTGTTTTAAGAATAAGCATCCGACGCGCCTGACTGCTTGGATTGGCAGCATTACAAGCATCACAGTCGCCGACCAAAATAAAGCCGTCGCCAGTTTTTACGCCGTCTGTAAATTCAGAACGAATACCGCCAATGGCAGATGCGTAATTTTTGCTCAAAAGTGGCGTGCCGGTTTTGTTTACCCGCATCAAGTAGGCGGCTGTGTTACCTTTACCCATAACGAGGTAACTACCACTACCTGCGTCAATTACTTTTTCAGCATTTCCTGGGCCAATCGGTAAAATTCTGTTGGTAAGTGTGCTCGTTGGGTTTTGAGCAACCATAAACATTGACTGAAACATGAACAGCGCAATGAAAAACCTGGAAGTAGGTGCTTTAGTCATAATATTATGATTATTTAAGCATTAAAAGATGAAAGCATTTGAATTGTGGAATTATTGAAATTAGTCATTTGCGCTTGGTACACAAATTGACCCCGTAAAATTAAGGCTAATTAATGCCATTCTGTGTTTAATTAGTTATAATTCCATGTAAATTATTTGGATTTGCTCAAATCTGACTTTAAGCGAATCGCAAACATTTGGGATCCCCAATAAAATAACGCATTTATTCGCTTTCAGGCGCTAATTTGACGGCCAAACCTTCAAGTTCGTCTTTGATCTTGATTTGACAGCCTAAGCGACTGTTTGCTTTTACAAAAAAGGCGGAGTCGAGCATGGCAAGTTCATCATCCGTTGGTTCGATCAATTCATGTTCAGTTAACACATACACATGGCAGGAGGCGCATAATGCCATCCCGCCGCAGGTGCCTTTTACGGGTAGTTCGTAACTTTTACACAACTCCATGAGATTCAGCCCCATGTCAGTCGGCGTTTCCAATACGTGCGCAACGTCTTCGCGGTCGATGACGGTAATATTAATCATGGCAGGTAGTCTAAATCCTAAGTGAACGAATGCTGTTTAGGTTGTTTGCACGGGTAAACCTTCTATTCCGGTCACGGTTGTGTATTTAAACGACAATTTTTTATCGGGAAACACATATTTAAACGCAGACTGGCAGGCCAAGGTAGCTTCATGGAAACCACAAAGGATGAGTTTTAGTTTGCCGGGATACGAATTAATATCACCGACGGCATAAATTCCGGGCACATTGCTTGCATAATCGAGGGTATTTACGACCACAGCGCCTTTGTCGATGTCAAGCCCCCATTCCGCAATCGGCCCTAATTTCGGCGTAAGGCCGAACAAAGGCACAAAATGATCGGTCTCTACATGGAATTTCCCTTCCGTATCGTGCTCTACCTCAATGCCGGTCAGATGGCCATTACCTTGCAGGCCAACGACTTGCGCATTCGTTATTAACTTGATTTTGCTGTGTTCTGCCAATTCCAGCACTTTTTCCACAGAATCAGGCGCACCGCGAAACTCGGTTCGGCGGTGGATCAAGGTCAGGTGTTTCGCAACATCTGACAGGTAAATTGACCAGTCCAATGCCGAATCGCCGCCGCCTGCGATGACGACATTTTTGTCTTTGTATAAATCGGGGTTGCGTACAAAGTATTCAACGCCCTTATCTTCAAATTGATCAATGTTGTCAATCGGCGGTTTGCGCGGTTCAAAACTGCCTA
>JBAXTB010000189.1:0-11074 GCA_037130425.1 Bacteroidota bacterium | reverse complement strand
AATTGCAATCTGATGAAATTCAAGCACTTACGGGGGCGGTTGCGCCTATTGTACTGCTGCCGCTCAAAAATAAACCGACTTCCGGAATAGCAACGGAAGATCTTGCGCCCGGCTTGACCCGGCTCGGTGTGATGCTCCCTTATGCGCCTTTGCTGCAATTGCTGGCCGATGGGGTAGGGCGGCCCTTGGTGGCAACCAGCGGCAATTTCAGCCATGCGCCCATTGTATTTCAAGACCAAATTGCGCAACAAGATCTGATCGAAATCGCCGATTTTGTGCTGTCGCATAACCGTGAAATCGTGCTTCCGCAGGATGACAGCGTGTTGCGTTTTACGGAAAAACACCGCATCCCGGTTTGGCTGCGTCGTTCGCGGGGACTGGCGCCGTCCTTGTTGATTCCCGGATTCGAAGCGGGCAAACAAGCCGTTTTTTGCGCGGGCGCCGATTTAAAAAGCGCCTTTGCGTACACCCAATCGGGCAATTTATACCTCAGCCAGTACCTCGGCGACCTTGAAAGTTTTGAAACGCAGGAGCATTATCGCCTTGTGGTGGAGCATTTTATGGGCATTTTTAAGGAAAAACCTGTGGCCGTCGTTTGTGATGCGCACCCGGCCTATTTTTCAAGGCAAATAGCCCAAACCTTAGCCGAAAACTGGGGCGCGCCGCTGTTTCCCGTTCAACACCACACAGCGCATTTTGCGGCAGTAATGGCAGAACATAATCTGCTTGATGCCCAAGAACCTGTTTTAGGCGTGATTTGGGATGGCACCGGCTACGGAGACGACGGACAAATTTGGGGCGGCGAATGGTTTTTATGGCAAAACCGAAACATGGAGCGCGTGCTGCACTGGGATTATTTCCCTTATTTAGCCGGCGACAAAATGGCCAAAGAACCCCGCATTGCGGCACTTTCCGCCTGCCCCGATGATGAATTTTTGCGCCCGCTTTTTTCAGAAAAAGAATGGGCTTTTTACCATAACGTACTCAAAACCAAGCAAACAACAAGCACATCGAGTGTCGGCCGCCTGTTTGACGCGGCGGCCGCACTGCTGGGCCTGGCAGCGCATAATAGCTACGAAGGCGAGGCGGCTTTGTTGTTGGAGGGTATGGCGCGTACCGATGAAATACCTTTTGATGGCTCGTTTATAACCGAAAACGGTATGGTGGATACGCGCGCATTTTTGCAGGAAATCGTAGCCCAACGTCGGGCCGGTGTATCCGTGGAAATCATAGCAGGAAAAATGCACCGCACACTGGTGGAAATTATCCGCGCTTCGGCCCAACGTTTCAACATTCAAAAGATCGCATGTAGCGGCGGCGTGTTTCAAAATGCCCTGCTGGTCGATTTATTGAAGGAGCATCTTGGCGCCGATTTTCAATTGTATTTCCATCAACAAGTATCGCCCAACGACGAAAATATTGCGTTGGGGCAATTGGTGTTACATACTGAGCGTCGCCTGAAAGGCAGCATTAATTGTCATGCTGAGCGCTGATTGTCAATAACTTGGGCCGAAGGCCATGCACAAAACTATCCAGCGCGAAGTATCTATCAAACAATCTAAAACATTCAATATCATGTGTTTAGCAATTCCGGGTAAAATCGCTACAATTGAAAATCGCTTCGACGGCGCCGTGCGTTTCGCCAAAGTACAGTTCGGCGGCATTACCAAAGAAGCCAGTTTGGAAATGGTGCCTGCCGCAAAAGAAGGCGATTATGTGCTGGTACACGTAGGCGTGGCGATCAGCATCGTAAACGAAGAAGAGGCCCAAAAAACCTTTGAATACTTGTCGCAAATCGGCGAAATAGACGAGTTGATTGAACACACGCAGGTTTAAACATTAGATTATGAAATTCATCAGTGAATACCGCGACCAGGAATTAGTTGCTCAATATTTGGACGAAATTCGCCGCGTTGCCACCCGACCCTGGACAATTATGGAGGTTTGTGGCGGACAAACCCACAGTTTGGTTAAAAACGGGATCCTGCAAATGCTGCCTGAAAACGTGCGCATGGTGCATGGCCCCGGCTGCCCGGTGTGCGTCACCCCCTTGCACATGATTGATAAAGCCATTTATTTGGCGGAAAAAAAGGGCATAATCCTGTGTTCTTACGGCGACATGCTGCGGGTGCCGGGTTCCAAACACAGTTTGCTCGAATCCAAGGCGGCGGGCGCAGATGTGCGCATTTTGTATTCGCCTTTGGAAGCAGTAAAAATAGCCAAGGAGCACCCGGATCGGGAAGTTGTGTTTTTTGCCGTAGGCTTTGAAACCACCGCGCCGGCCAATGCGCTTTCCGTGCTGCATGCCCAACGCGCGGGTGTTACGAATTATACCATTTTGACCTCGCATGTCCTGGTTCCACCTGCTATTGAAGCGGTTATGCAGGATGAGGATGCGCATATTGAGGGCTTTTTAGCCGCCGGCCATGTGTGTACCATTGTGGGAATTTCGGAGTATTACCCACTGGTTGAAAAGTTTAAAATACCGATTGTGGTGACGGGTTTTGAGCCGGTCGACCTCGTGCAGGGTATTTTAATGACTGTGCGCCAATTGGAAAAAGGCGAATATCAACTTGAAAATCAATACAGTAGGGTAGTACGGCCGGAAGGCAATCCGGAGGCGATCAAAGTGATTGAAACGGTGTTTGAAGTCTGTGACCGGGAATGGCGCGGCATCGGCAATATACCCATGAGCGGCTACGAATTGCGGCCGGAATACGCGGCTTACGATGCCAATTTGAAATTCGACGTACACATTGAAAAAGTGCCGGAAAGTGCGGAATGTATCGCGGGTTTGGTGTTAAAAGGCATCAAAAAGCCGCATGAATGCCCACAATTCGGCAAAAAATGCACGCCGCAAATGCCGCTCGGTGCGCCGATGGTTTCCAGCGAAGGCGCTTGCGCGGCGTATTACCATTTCTCGCAGGCAATGGAAGCGATTGTATAAACGCCGTCGCAACAGGTTTTGTCAAAATTCCCTGTTATTCAAGTCTCGTTGCACAAAACCTTTTGCTTTGGCGTTTAAAAACTACAATATTCAAATGAACGACCATAAAATAAAAATGCAACTCCAATGCCCGATGCCGAAACTCGATTTCGACATCATCACCCTTGGGCACGGCAGCGGCGGTTTGCTGACGAATAAACTCTTGGAAAGCGGCGTATTTGATTTGCTGAAAAACGACCTGCTCGATCAGCGGCACGACGGCGCAACCTTCGAATTGCCGGGGAGATTGGCGTTTTCCACCGATAGTTATGTCATTTCACCCGTGTTTTTTCCCGGCGGCGACATTGGGGAATTGGCGATAAACGGTACGGTAAACGACCTTGCCATGTGCGGCGCCATTCCGAAATACCTGTCGCTGGCCTTTATTTTGGAAGAAGGACTGACCATGCGCGCGTTTTGGGACATACTGGTTTCCATCAAAGCTGCTGCGGAAAACGCCGGCGTTCAAATCGTTACAGGCGATACCAAAGTGGTGGAACGCGGCAAGGGCGACCAGATTTTTATCAATACTTCCGGCATTGGAACCGTACACCCAAAGGCCTTGATTGATAAAAACCGCGTGAAATCGGGCGATAAAATCATTATCAGCGGCCACGTTGCCACCCACGGCATCGCCATTTTGAGCGTGCGGCAAGGACTGGAATTTGAAACAGCCATCGAAAGCGATACGACCAACCTGAACCATTGCGTTGAACGTTTGCTGGATATTTTCGGCGAACAAATACACCTCCTGCACGACCCGACCCGCGGCGGTGTGGCCACGGTGCTCAACGAACTCGCGCGCGACACCCGCCTTGGCATCGAATTGGTGCAAAAATCTATTCCCATGCTGGAAGAAGTGGACGGCGCCTGCGAATTGCTTGGGCTTGATCCCTTGTATGTGGCCAACGAAGGCATTTTCATCGCCATCGTTGCCCCGGAAGCGGCCGATTCGGTGCTGGAAACCCTGCGGCAGGATGAAAAAGGCAAACACGCGGCCATCATCGGCGAAATCGTGGAAACGCACCCCAAACAGGTGGTGATGCAAAGTGTGATCGGTGGAAAACGCGTGGTGAATATGCCGGTTGGGGAGCAATTGCCGCGTATTTGTTGAGTAACTTAGTGAAGAGGTGTCATCTTCGAGGCACGAGAAGGTGACATCTCTGAACGGAAGCGCCCAAAAATAAATATATGATGGACGATACCATTTTAAATATTACGCTTAAAAAATCGCTATCCGCCCTTCAGGCGCCCGCGCAGGTACCCGTTCACGCGCCCGTGGACGCGACTTTGCTGTTCAAAGGCCCTGAACAGATGCCTTTTTTAGCGCCACGCGGGGTCTTTATCGTTGATAATCATTTGTTTGTATCAGATACGGGGCGCAATCGGGTGTTTATTTGGAAGTCACTTCCCACAACGCCAAACAGCGAACCGGATGTGGTGCTGGGCCAGGATGACAGTTCCGCAACGCAGCGCAATGCGGGCGGACAAGCAGGCGCTTCCTCCCTGCAATATCCTTCGGGAATATGGTCGGATGGAACCCGGCTCATCGTGGCCGATGCCTGGAACCACCGCGTCCTGATCTGGCACACCATGCCCACCGAACACGGCCAGCCTGCCGATGTGGTGCTTGGGCAGCCCGATTTTGACCACAATGAACCCAATGCAAAGGGCGTCGGCGCAAAACCTGGCCCGAATACCTTGTACTGGCCGTATGGGGTTTTCAGCGACGGTAAAAGCCTTTGGATTGCCGACACAGGAAACCGTCGTATCCTGTTTTTTGAAAAAATTCCGCTTGAAAACGGCGCTCCGGCGGATGCGGTCATCGGCAAACCCGATTTTTACACCCGCGATTATGAAAATGAAGACCCGATTTGGCCTTATTCTGTAAAAATCAGCGCGGAAGGCAGCATGGTGGTGGCTGATACGCAGTATTACCGCGTGTTGTTTTGGCGCAATTGGCGCGACGCGTTTACACAAAAAGCCGAAACCGTCATTGGGCAGCCTGATTTGGATTCGAACGGCATGAACCAGTTCGGATTGGCGCCTGCTGCACATACCTTAAGTTGGTGTTACGACGCCTGTTTTTACCAAAAAGGACTGCTGGTGGCCGATGCCGGGAACAGCCGGGTGCTGGGTTTTTCGGAAATGCCCCAGCAATGCAGCCCGACCGCCGACGGATTAATCGGCAAACCCGATTTTAACACCGGCAGCGAAAACGCCGAAACCGTTTTTGGAACCGATCAAAATCTGTATTGGCCGTTTTCGATGTGCCCGCAAGGCAATTTGCTGGCCGTGGCTGATACAGGCAACCATCGCATCATTTTTTATGATTTGTCATCATGGTAAACATTTTCCCGCTCCTGTTTGCCGCCGTGGTCGGCTTTACCCACGCCTTTGAGGTGGATCATTTGCTGGCTGTCAGCAGTATTGTAACACGCAGAAAATCAATGTTTTCGGCCGTAAAAGACGGGCTGTATTGGGGCCTGGGGCATACCTCAACGATCCTCGTGGTGGGGATGGTGATGATTGTGGCGCGGGTGGCAGTAGCCGAGCGCACCTTTCATTTTTTTGAGGCGGGCGTTGGTTTTATGCTGATTTTGCTGGGCGCGCACCGGATTTGGAAGACCTGGAACCACGAACGCCGACACGCACAGGCCCATGCGCACGCACACGACGTGGAAATACCGCATAACCATCGCCTGGCTTATGGTGTGGGTTTGATTCACGGACTGGCGGGCAGCGGAACCATTGTGTTGTTGGCCATGACGCAGTTAAAAGGCAGTTTGGAAGCCGTTTTGTACCTGCTTATTTTCGGGATCGGGTCTATCGGCGGCATGTTGCTTGCTTCGGGCGTGTTTAGTTTGCCATTTTCAAAAAAGCTGACCCATAGCAACGCCGTTCGCTGGGGCTTTACCTTGTTGTCGTCGGTTTTATGCATCGGGTTTGGTGTACGCGTTGTATTTGAAAACATGTCGGGATTATGAAGGAACCACAGACACCGAGGGAATGGCTGCTGTTTGCGCTTGCTGATTTCGGTATTCCGATTGTGCAGGACAGGGAGCGCTGGATTGATCTGGAAAAAGGCTATACCATTGAAATAGAGCAAAATGGCGTGTTTAAACTGTTGTCGGAAGGGAAAGTCGTTGCGCCCTTTGTTGACCTTGTAGAGTTGTGTTCTTTTATCAAAATGTCATGAGTGAGAAAAGAGAATTAGCCATCACCGCGCTGTCCATGAGCGAATCCCACCCGGGGAAATATGCGCTTATTCTGGAAAGTGTGGGCACGAATAAACGGATTCCGCTCATCATCGGCGAATCGGAGGCACAAGCGATTGCCATTGCGATGGAAAAAATGACGCCATCGCGGCCGCTTACGCATGATTTGTTGCTCAACCTGATTGTTTCGTTTGAGGCTACGGTCGTTGAGGTGCTCATCCATAGCCTCATTGACGGCGTTTTTCACGCTAAAATCATCCTAAAAAAGCAAATCGGGACGGTAATTGAGTTGGATGCCCGCAGTTCGGACGCCATTGCTTTGGCTATTCGCAGCGGCGCGCCCGTGTACATGCACGATGCGCTCATTGATGAAGCCGGTTTTTTGGCTGAAATGTTTTTTGCCAGTCAGCGCAAAGGTTCATTGGCTGAATACAGTATTGCTGAATTGGAGGATTTATTGCAAAAAGTAATTGAAAAAGAGGACTACGAAAGCGCTGTGCGGATTCGGGATTATATTGATAAACGGAGGGCGCAATTGGGGGATAAGTAACTATATTTCAATGTATTCTTCAAGTGCATCTAAAATAATGTCCTTGAATCTACTATCGGAATAGAAATTAAAGTTTTTTCGTTCCTTTATTTTAGAATTATATTTCATTTGCGGTTCAAAAAGGGTCGATTGTGCATTTATTGTATTATTAACCAGATTAGGTTTGTTTACATAATCGCCCATTTCCTCCAATCCGTTATAAAAACGTTTAAAAATATTTCGAATGGACTCTGAACTATTATCTATTCCAATCCATTTTCTTCCAAATTGTTCTGCTAAATCAAGTGTTGTACCGGAACCAGCAAAGCAATCCAAAACAATATCATTTACATTTGAGGAGGCTTTAATTATTCTTTCCAAAAGATATGGGTTTTTTTCAGTTGGGTAGCCTGTTATTTTGATACTTTGATTTAGTGAATCTTGAACATCCAGCCAAATATCTTGGACCGGAATACCCTTGTCCTCATCTAAGAATGCTTTTCGTCTTGGGTTGCCCGTAGATGACCAATATATTTCTCCCAAGGCGTCAAATTCATCAAGTTTGGAAGGGGTATATTGCCAATGTTTTCCTGGTGGAGGTAACATCCCTCTCCATTCTTTTCCCGTCTCACCATTTCTAATGCCTGGAGCATGAATGGGCACTTTTTTAAATCTGCGCCCACTTTTTTCATCAATACATGGGTATTCTTTTAAAATTTTATCGTCAGTCCAGGCGTCAGTTGCCCTGTGCCAAGTATAGTTTTCACTTTTAGAATAAAAAATAATATAGTCGGAAATGTTGCCGTAAGTCTTCCTTGTTGAGTTTTTATTACTACATTTTTTTCTAGTGATAAATCCTCTGAAATTTTTTGCGCCGAAAATTTCATCCATGATTACTTTTATTTGAAAGGTCATATTTCCATCTAGGTGAATATAGATGGAGCCTTCGTCTGACAAAAGTTCACGAAGTAATATAAGTCGCCGCCTTAGAAATTCAATAAAATGACTGCCGATTAAATCGTCTTTATAAGAATCCTTTTGGTGTCTTGATTGGAAAACGCTGTTGGTCCCATAAGGGGGGTCAATATAAACCAATTTGACTTTGCCCTTTAAGTTTTTTTGATGAATGAGCATACTCATAACATCTAAATTATCTCCAAAATAGAGGCTGTTTTCTTGGTTTGCTCCTGTAATTAATTCATATTTGTTTTTTGGTTTTGAGCTAATAATTTCATTCTCATCAGATTTTCCCTCGTATTTTATTTCATAGTTGAAGTCGCCCGTAAATACTTCATCAGTAATTATCTGGGTTTCTTTTGTCCAATTATTTGCCGTTATACCAGTTGCCATGTTTTAATGATTTAGCCAATCTTCTGTTATTCTGTGATCTATCATTCTCAAAGTAACAACTATTATATCATCTGAAACTTCTTCCAGATGACTATAGTCATTCCACATTGAGCCTAATAAGAGGCCGGGGCCGTCATTTACAAATATCACCTTGGTTCTTAAATCTTTGCCTCGGGCATAATCTAAAACCTCTCTTGAAGCATTATGGTAGCCACCGGTTCGGTCATCTTCCTGGGCACCTCCCCGATCAGAATCATATCTTGCAAATCCGACAGCAAGTATCTTATCGTTCTTTTTTATAATAAAATCAGCGGGTCTGTCTGGTTTGGGATAATCTGGAAATATTTCACCTAACAAAATATCGCGGCCGGCTCTTTCTGGGCCTTCAAATTCGTAATCCGGAAATTTTTTTCTTAATAATTCAAACATGCGCTCGGTCATATCATAGCCTTTCTGCCCTCTGTCTTTATATTCCCACAGAATGGCACATAAGGCTTCGTCGGGCATCGGCCTTGCCGAAAATGCTTTTTGTACTTCCGAAATTGGTCTGAATCCTTTCCCAAAGTTGTCGCAAATCCACTTTGAATCACTTTTTTTCTTCAACATTTCTACCGGCGTATTCGGACTGACATATTTTTTAAACACCCGCGCCAGTTGGATCCTCATCCAAGGTTGCTTTACCTCCGATGTTTGAAGAAATAGCCTTTCAGAACTTTCAGATGACCTCAAAAGTTGCCCAAACATTTCAAGAACCGGTTGATAGAGATGGCAAGCATCTGTTAGTACATCAGGATAAAACTCACCTGAAGCAAGTGTTATCCAATTTGCCCCGTCATCTTTATAATCCCTAAATTTTTTGTCCATGCTATTTACTATGATGTCGATTTCTTGGCAAAGCCACAAATAATCGGGACTCTTCCTTGCTTTTTAAAGTAAAAGCATACAACATACGGCAAAGTTAGTTGTTTTTGGCGAAAAACAAACAAAATGTGGTAAAATAATACCCGGTGCTAAGTAATGTATTGGTTTGGTATCACTTAGATTAATAATCAACGGATCAAAGAGGTTGTTTTTCCTGGAAACATCCGATTATTAAATCGCAATCTGTAGTGGTAAATCCCCGAAGGAAGATTCACCCCCGACCCGTTTTTCCCATCCCACTGTACACTATACCGACCACTCTGCTGCAAACCTTCCGAAAAGCTGCGCACGGTTCTTCCGAGTGGATCAATCATGTCTATTTGCACTTCGCCGGCAGACTGCAATTGGTAATTAATTGTGCAATGATCTGAAAAAGGATTGGGCGTAGAGTTGAGCAATTGAACCGGCGTATTTGCCTGTAAATCAAGGGTTCCCGTAGGATCTTCTACCAATTTGATACGGCTATAATACACATTTTCACCACCTGTAAACGTGCCCGCCCAGGCCAGATCGGCGCCGGTGCTGTCGGAAATTAAATGAAAATAATCGCCCATTTTTTGCTGATTCGGCCAGCCCAAATGCGGGTCGAATGCTTCGGAAAGACGTTGATTTGCAGACCATGTAATGCCGCCGTCGTAAGAATTGGCGTAATAAAGAGACGATAAATAAGTGCCGGGATTATCGCGCGTATCCAACCAAACCGCGTCAATACGACCGGTTGGGGCTACCGACATGGTGCCGAACCATTGAAAGTTTGAATTGCTGTTATCATCGTTCACCCGGATCGGATCGCTCCAGGTTAAACCGCCGTCGGCACTGCGGATGAACATGACGTCAAGGGTATCATCAGCAGGTTTAATAGATGCGAGAATATATAGTTGGCCGTTCAAATCATTTTGCGCGTGGTTGGAGGCAATCCATGTTTGACCCAATAAACCATTCGGATTTGGGCTATTCGCTTGAAACCCTTGCGGAACGCC
Organism: Bacteroidota bacterium; assembly: GCA_037130425.1. Lineage (GTDB taxonomy): Bacteria > Bacteroidota > Bacteroidia > Chitinophagales > Saprospiraceae > M3007. The sequence goes on along the minus strand of JBAXTB010000189.1, from coordinate 1,090 downwards.
CCCTAAATATGCAGGGAAAGTCTCCCATTCCACCAATGCGTTATTTATTTGTGCTGTGGCTGATTTTGCCACCATTCCGTTTGCAGAAGAGATATATAGTATTCCACTTGGATCAACGGTCATGGTGCCCCAAAATGCGTTTTGGTCACTTAGCCCGCAGTCTTCAAAAGAGTCAACTTCATCAATAGAGCGGGTAAAATTGCCGCCGGGACAAGCGGAATAGCTATAACTCCAAGCGGCGTAAGTATTTCCTTTGCCGGGGCCTTCCGTTCGGTCGGTGGTCATCCACTGCTTGTCGCCGCCATAAGCAAAAATGCCGTCATCCCAGGTGCCCGGGCCTGTCGATTTGTACACGTTGCAGGTAAAGGTATTTGTAGGTAAATCTACGGTGAGGCTATTGTAATAAAACCTGCCATCGGCATTAAAATCCAGCACAGGATCGGAGCGGAAAACGCCGGGATCAATGACGCCTGGAAAGGTCCAGTGCTGGCCGCCGTCGGTTGTATAGCCGTAACCGGCTTGACGGAAATTGTTGTTGATATCATCGAATTGACGCCAACCGATCACCATTTCGTTGTGATTTTTCGGGTTGACGGCAATGGAAGGTTCGTTTGCAGCGTCAAAGAGTATATCCTGTCCGGCAGCATTTACATTGACCTGGGTCGTAAAAATTTGTGCGTTACTGATGCGGTAGGCTGGCCCGGTAGGGTGGGGGGCCGTGGAAGGAATGTAGGGATCGTCAGGTTTTTCGTTTTGGGCTTGAGAAAAGGTAGGAATTAACAAACAAAAAAGAAAATAGCAACAAAGTCTGAATCGCAGTGGCTGATACATTTGATTGATACTGATTTGTTTATACCCCAGAGCAATAGATTTTGTACAATTGGACTTGAATGGTCAAGATGATTTACACAAAACCTGTTGCTGCGGAATATATCATAAAACGAATTGGTAAACGCATAAAGGTATGGCAAAGCAGGCGCACTGTGTTCAGGCAATAGCGGATGCGCTATTTTTAGCGATTTGGGGGAAATACAGATGTTTATGCGCCAAATTTTATATTAAAAAGCCACTACTCATTTGATGACTCAAA
>JBAXTB010000188.1:0-11124 GCA_037130425.1 Bacteroidota bacterium | reverse complement strand
CGACTGATTCAAGGCCGGATTTGGAAATTTCAGGTTGAAGGAAAGCCAGTTCCAGCCATTGTTAATCGGAATATCGCGGCGCACCAAACTGTTGGTGTGAATCACCTGCGGCGTTCCAACCGTACCAATCACATTGTCTGCTTCGAAGTTGAATGATTCTAATACCTGACCGTAGCGCAGGCATTCGGAAGCGTCCCAAATTTCAAGATGCACCGGTTTGTTATAATCATCATCGTTACCATACACGGTCAAAAATGCCATGTATTGGGTGCCCAGCGGCGGCAAGGTTGGCAGCAGTTGCACTTTTGCAGTACCACGCACCTCGCCGTCAATAAAGGCTGCTACAATATCTTCCTCATCAGTACTCAATGTGCCTTCAATGTTGAGTTTCACGGCGAAATTCATCGTTTGCGAGTATGCAGGCGCGTCAAATCCCCATTCAGGCGGTTTGCACATGACACGGCAATCTACGATGAGGGTTTCGAGGCCCAGCGGAGGATTGATGCTGATGGTATCGAGGAAACTCCCGTAAGCCATCTGATCGTTAAACTCAAAGGTGATTTCTTCGGATGCGCCCGGTAGCAGATTCCCACCCAGCGGGAAAACACGCACCCAACTTGGCACACCTTCAATCAAATAGTCCGTGGCCTGGCCGCCTTCGTTGACAATCCGGCGTTTAACAGTTACCACTTCATCTTTTAGTTTGGTCACTTTGACTTTACCGCCTTCCCAATGTACCGGGTTGCGGTCTACCACAAATTCCCATTGAGCATGTACAAACAGGTTGTTTGCCAAATCCTTGATATTATCAACTTCTACCCGAAGCACCTTGTTCTCGATGAAACGATTTGGCACCTTGGGCACGATGACGATTTTATCGCCCTGACAACTGATGGTAGCATCCACCAATTCGCCTGTCTCCGTGTTGTACAAACCGATGTTGTTGTTATCGAAAAAATCCGCTTGTATAATTTGGTCGCAACGAATCGGTTCCGTGAATCGTATGGAGATTTCATCGCCTGCGGACAACACACCGTCGGCTGGCTCGGGCGTACCGAACAAAGCAGGCGCCTCACGCTCGAAACGGCCGGTGATGACGTGGGAAATGCCGGCATTTTGGCCGCCCACACATTCCGTCACCGCGCGAATTTCATATTCGCCGTCGCGCAGTACAGCGGTGTTCCAAGGCACAATTTTGAACACATCATTGTCCAAATCCGCTTTGGGCACTTCCGCGATGTTGATCCAGGCGCCGTCGCCTTGTTTGAGGCGGTATTGCACCCGAATCAGGGACAGGTCCGAATCATAGCGGTTGAAATCGTTGAGCGTGATGAACAGGAAATCGCCATCCGCCAGGGTTTGCACCCAGTTTTGGAGCGGGTTGCCGATGTCAATCGGGCTGCAAGGCTCCAGGAAGTGGGTAGAAACATTGATCGCCTTGTAGAACGGCGCCGGCGGGAAATCGCCAAAGCCCAGGGCGTCGTACCGGGCGCCTTCGCAAGCCGAATAGACGTGGAAAGTCATGTTGTCATAGTCGTAGGCCGTCGGGCCGCGTTCTATGGTAACGGTTACCTCCTGCGATTGGCCGGCAGACATGCCAAATGTGCCCGACTGTCCTCCCCCTTGCACTTTCACGATGGCGCTGTTGGGGTTGGTGGCGTTGTACAGTTCGAATACGTAAGACCGGTACTCATCCGTTTGGCTGGTATTTCCAACATTGAATTTGTACACCGCCTGGGCGTTCTCGTTTACATTCGAGATAATCGTTTTATCTACCGTCAGTTCCACACCATCGCGGGGAACCGTGTTGGGTTCGTAAGGGCAGGAAGAATTGCCCGAAATCGTTTTAAACACAGGTGTCCCATACACCTTGTCCTGCAACACGTTTACCGTAAATACATCCTTAATATCATCGTCCGAAAGGGTGTAACCGACAGTTTGGGTATTGGATTGGGAGGTACTAAACTCAGTGTTCACCCCCATATTCAGTTCCATCCCTAATTTTACTTTCGAGCCAAGACCATCAATATCGAAACCGATTGTCTGAGCATAACTCGCCCCGATTTCCACGCTAAACCCAAACGAGGTACTTTGGCTATTTTCGATGCTGGTTGAATTTTGGTACGTTACACCCGCATCGAACGAGAGGTTTTTCTCAAATACAGCAGCCGCTTTCAGGTCGGCATTGCGCTGCAAAATACTGCGCCACTGGTTGGCCGAAGCGGTATCGCCCACCAATTCGAGGTTCGGGATGACCACTTTTTTGATCTGATAACCCGAATACAGGAACGTAGTGGCAAACTTGTCGGGAAATACCAACAAACCGGGCTTGATGTAAAAACTACAATTGAGGGTGTCCCAACGCAGGTCATCGGTGATACCGAACAACAGGTTCAGCGCCCCGCCGACATACACGTCCGCATCTTCGCCGATGATGACATCGCCGCCGGAGGTTGAAATCGTCTCCGTGGCGGTCATACAAACTTCCCCGGAATGGTTAACCGTAGCGCCGGTTTTCATACTAACCCCAAGGTCGAGCGAGTTTTCAAAGCCGATTTCAGTGATTTTACCCACCGCAGGTGTGCCGGAAATGATTTGCTGTTTCGTACCCAGATCCATTTCGAGGCCGATGCTTGCCTTGACGTCGGCCGAGGCCCCAATAGACCAGCCATTACAAACGGTTGTGCCTTTTTCTATGGTAGCGCTACTGCCGTCGCCCGGCGGGTCGCGCAGGATCATCAGCGGCAATTGCGGGCTGGTTGACGTAAAGTTCACTAAGCGCGGGCGTTTGCCAAGCACCACGGCTTGCGCAGAAATTGTGTTTTCCTGTTCGTTGGCCTTCGCCAGAATCGTCAAGGTTTTTTTGTATGGCGCCACGATGTTCGGGAAGCCGGCCGTGAATCTGTACTTGAATTTTCCCGTTGTCATCAAGGTATCGAACGGCCCCTCTCCTTCAATCAGGTTGTCAATGTGCAAAAGCGCCGTGTCGAGATAGCAGCGGCCACCGTCGTATTGCTGATAAACCCTGATTGTAGTCGAGTATTTTCCGTCCTGTTCAAGCATCGAGACGCCGCAGGAGTTGGTGTCAAGCACCGTCATTTCAATTTGCGGCTGCGAATAGTAAATAAAATCCGTTGTATCGCTCACATCCGTCAGGTCAACCGTTACGCCGCCTTTCAACTGGAAGTAGTTGTAAATTATGTTGTTAGAGTGCTCTGTAACGGCCACCGTAAATTTCAAAGGCGGCAGTTTATCAAACTTGAACACGCCATTTGAATTGGTGATTTGCATTTCTTTGTAGTAACAACCATCCAGGGTTTCTACTTTTACCCGTACAACCGCTCCATTTGGTATGATACTTTTACGGCAAATCGCGTTGCCCGCCATCTGGCCGCTGATGGAGCGTTTGGTCTGATTGCGGAACAAGATGCCCGCCACCGGTGATGCCACGTTTTCAACCTCCCAAAATGCGGGATAAAACGTATGTTGCTTAAACACGGGCGTGAGTTGAGCCGTCGCGCCGGGTTCAAAATCAATGGAAAAATAACCGGTGCTGTCCGTAAAAATCGGTGGCGAATAGTGGTTGCCATTCACCAAAATCTCCACGCCTTTTTGGAAACAGGTAGTGCCGTCGAAGCGGACATAACCCGAAACCGGCACGGTGCTTTGGTCGCTGAAGTCCACCTGATCTGTACTGGTATTACTCGGATTGAGCGTCACCAAGCGGGTTGAAGGCGTAAACTTGTGTGGCTCTTCATGCGCAATGGCCGCTACGGTCGAATACGTAGCGCCGTAGATCGTGCCGTTGCCAGACAATGCTGTGCCGTAGTCTTTTACCTTGGTCCCGGATCCTTCGTTGAGCGGGAAGTAGTTGACTAATTTCGGGTAGGTTACGTTGGTGCCAATGTTGGCTGCCGTTTGAAGGTCAGGCAGCGAAACGAGGTCGCTGTAAAACGCTACGTCGTCAATCAAACCGGAGAAATAGTGCTCTAAGTTCGAGCCGTTCCGCCGCGCGCCGAGCGTCCAGGGGCTGCCGCCTGCGATGCTCGCGGGTACGCCTGTGAACGTATGCGAACCAACAAAAGCGCCATCTTTATAATATGTTACTGCCGCCGAACTGCTGCCAGCCACTTGGTTAATCACAAACGACAAGCGGTGAAAACCCATGCCGAGCGTGCCAAAATCGTAGGAAGCGCCGCCCATTTCCAACAGAATATGGCCAGCATTCAGGTTCAGCGCAAAGTTGGTTGTACCGCCGTTTTGCTTCGTCAACAAACATTGATTGCTCGCAAAATCAAAGGCTTTTACCGTTACTTCTACGGTGGAACTGTCTGCCAGGTCAAAATCCGTCAATTCAGCGTATTGTTGGTTGACGGAGTTAAATTCAAGCGATTGATTATAGTAAAAGTTCTTGGAAGGACGCGCAGTAAACGTAGTACCTGCCCCGTAATTAACGCCCGGGATTTCATAAAAACCCATATCATTGGTCATGCCCGCATTTGCAACAGCGGGTTTATCCGTTGTCCAACCTGCGCCACAGAAGTACAGTTTTTGCTTCGTCGCGGTCAGGTCAAAGGATTTGGTGCCTACGCCTTCGTCAAATTTCCAGTAATTCACTAAGCCGGCGGCCGTTGGCGACACCGTGCGGTTCATAAACATCTGAATTTCCGTCTGTGAAAGTTGACGGTTGAAGAAGCGTAACTCGTCCAATTTGCCCTTGTAAAAAGCGGCGCCCAGCGCGTTTTGTCCGACAAACAGCGGTATGCTGTCCGACGCGATGCTCGCCACGGCGGTCTGGATCAATTCCCCGTCTACATAAAGCAACGCCGAAGCGCCATTGTAGGTGGTGGTGATATAATGCCAATCGTTGGCCGTAGCTGCCGGAAAGGCATAGTCCATTTCGGTCACATTACCCACACCGTTGCCCATGCCGAAACGAATGCCCTTGCCTGAAGCGGCGGGTAAGGTATGCAGCCACCAGTTCTTGGAAATGGTGCTGCCAAGGTCAAAAATAGACGAGCTGTTGTTGCCTGCATCGAGTTTTACCCAGCAAGACAAGGTAAACTGGTTGCGCGGATAAACCGGATTGTATTCCGCAAACGCCATATCGTCGCCGGCAAATACAGCCGCAGTGCCGATGGTGGGCGTAAGCGTAACAATGGCGCCTGGTACCGGGTTGCCGCTCAGCGACTTCACTTGGCCGGTCACCACGCCGTTTGGATTCAGGAAGCCTAAGTTAGCGCCGCGTGTGCCTTCGCCGAAAACGTTCACGCCTGCCACTTCATAGGTGTAAAACTTGCCCGCGATGACGTTAAAATCGAGGAAGGAAAAGGTTTCACCATCCACCGAAGCGAGCAGCGAGCCGTTGCGGTAGATTTTGTACCCCGTTGCCGCAGGTGAAAGCGGGTCGGGATTCCAGTCTACCTGAATGCGGTCTTCGAGGTCGCCTTCGCTGGCAATTACCACCGGCGCGGCGGGTGGTAACAGGAAACGCGACCAAAAACCGAAGGTGCCTTTTTTTAATTGCCCAAAATAAGTACCCACGACGGGTTGGCCTACGGTCAGGTTCACGCGGTTCTTCGTGTTGAAGGAGTTGCTCACGCTGCCGTAGTTGAAAAATGCCTTACCGGTAAGGAAGTTGTTGTCGCTGGCGGTGGCGCAGTTCGGGCTGGACTGCGCAGCTATTTTTTGAAAAATCGCGCACAACAATAACCCGACGAGGATTAACTGTTTTATATTTTTCATGTTGAAAAATTCAATTCGAGTGATAAGATTTTGCTGGTTTTAGTAGGGTTTAGATAATTTTTGGGATTATCATCAGAAATAATGTCCATAATTTATGATTTTAGTCAAAAAAAATGGACTTTTACAAAAAAGAAAGAACAATGGTCATTAATAGAATATTACTTGAAACAGTCCTATCCAAAATTGGCGATGGCAAAGCGATCATCATTATGGGACCGAGGCAGGCTGGGAAATCAACTCTGCTTGTAGAAATAACCAAGCAGACCGACCGTAAATCTATCTTTTTAGATTGCGACGAACCAGACATTCGCCAACTGCTCAGCAACACTACCTCAACGGCTTTGAAAAACCTCATCGGCGACGCAACGCTGGTTCTAATCGACGAAGCGCAACGGGTCAAAAATATCGGACTAACGCTCAAACTTTTCACCGACAAAATCCCAGGTGTTCAGGTCGTGGTCACCGGTTCTTCGGCTTTCGAGTTAGCGAATGAAATCAATGAACCAATGACCGGTCGCAAACATGAGTACCTGATGCTGCCACTTTCAACCACCGAAATGATAGGCCATCATGGGCAATTGGATGAAAAACGACTACTCGCAAACCGGCTGGTTTTCGGGATGTACCCTGAGGTTGTCAGCAAACCGGGCCGCGAAATAGAGATTTTGAAAAGCCTTGCCACAAGTTACTTGTATAAGGACATTTTCACCTTCCGCGATGTTAGAAAACCCGAAATGCTCGAACAATTGCTCAAAGCATTGGCGCTTCAAGTGGGCAGCGAGGTGTCGTATCACGAACTTGCACAGACCGTTGGGAGCGACCAATTGACCGTGCAACGCTATATTGACCTACTCGAAAAGTCCTTCGTCGTCTTCCGTTTGCCCGCTTTCAGCCGCAATCTTCGGAATGAACTGACCAAAAGCCGTAAAATATTTTTTTACGACAATGGCATTCGAAACGCCATCCTCGGCAATTATACTTTGCTGCCGGCCCGCACAGACGTTGGCAAACTTTGGGAAAATTTCCTGATCAGCGAACGCCTCAAATGGCTGCAATTCCACCGCTCATACACTTTACGGTACTTTTGGCGAACCACGGAGGCGCGCGAAATTGATTACCTCGAAGATTTCGACGGTAAACTCCACGCTTTTGAGTTCAAGTGGAACAGCGAACGAAAGGTATCGTTTCCGAAGCCGTTTCTGACCGCCTATCCCGAAGCGGAAACCCAAGTTATCTATCCGGAAAACTACCTGGAGTTTTTGAAATAGCCTTGACCGATTCTTTCTTTCTTGAAAAATATCAAAGAACTTCCCAATTAAATATCATTGCCAAATGGCGTCGTTTGAATTTACGATAACCATTTTTGTACGTCCATCTTTGTAGGGTAAAAACCTACTTCTCCAAGCTACCCGAACCCCGTTTTTCCAACTTTAAAAGCCGTTCGCCCAAACCGTTCAGGTCGCTGCGCAGTTCTTCGTTTTGCTGTTGCAGGCGATCTGTTTTTTGCTGCAAGCCGTTGTTGTGCGCACGAAGTTGGGCATTCTCTGCTTCGAGTTGCTCTACGCGGCGGGCGAGTTCCTGGGTGGCGGAAACGTTGAGGGTGAAAATGCGGTCGTAGTCCACGGTGTGGAAATCATCTACTTTTTTACCGTAAACAAAAACTTCTGCGGGCGCAGCCTCCTCCCAAATGACCGAAAACGTAGTTTCGGAAGGCACGGATTTCACGGTCAATTTCCGTTCACTGTTGTCGGGCATCATCAATTTCACCTCGTCGCCGACAGTGAATCCGTGGCTTTTGTTCAAAGAAATGGTCATTTGCCCTGCTGAAAGTTTGGTCTGTGACGAAACCGCATACACATTTGGAATGAAATCGGAGGTCGTGATGACCGCTTCCGGGAAAGCCGTTTCCACTTCTTGCGCAATAAAACCTTTTTTCAAATTCGTCCCTTTGGTCATTTCATCAATGTGACGGTAGTCCGTCACCCGCAATTTTTTCAGTGTAGATAGGTCAGCAAGGTTTTCCGACAAGTGAAAATCCTTTTTGATGCGGCGGTCGGAATATGCCCAATACTCTTGCGCAAGGATGAAATTGCTTGCTTTCATTGAAAAAGGGACATTTTGGCTTCCACCAGAGCCGGTACCGCCACCGCCATTCCAGACAGCACACTGGCCAGAGGCTAAAACTTGAGATCCACTGATTTCCACAAAACCATTTAAGTATGTTTTTCCGACCACTTTGAAGGCATTATTGGCATCCACGGCGCCTTGCCCGACGGCGAGTTTCGAGGTGACCGCAAGGGTGGCCGGGTTGAAACTGCTCAAATTGAGGTTGTCCACGTTGATGTTCGTACCATCGTAGGTAATCGAAGCCGTATTTGCGCCTTTTTTGAAATCAATGGACGCGCCCGTACTGCCTTCCACAACCAATTTAGCCGCTCCGGCCGTGCCTTTCAAATCCAACTGTGCGCTGCTGCTGCCTTCCACAAGCACCTTGCCTGCGCCCGAAGCGTTTTTCGTGTGCAACTGATACCCCGCCGTTGGCGTAGCCGTACCAGCGCCCACCGCACCGGTGGAAGGGAAAATATTGGTCTGCCCGATCACCGACAGCGCATAAGGCGAAGACGTGAGGCGTGAACGCGGGGTCAGTTCAGGGCCGCCAGGCAGGGTGATCCCGAGGTAGTATGTTTGGTCGAAAGCCACCATGAGCGGATTGACGGAACCCAGCAAGGCGCTGTACACGCCACCCGTTACCTGTACGGATTGGGTTTCGGTCCAAACAGCCGTGCCGCCGGTCTCCACAGTGTAGAGTTTAAAAATGACGTCATATTGCCCGTTGTCTACCGCCGAGCCGTTAAAGTTTTGGATGGTGCCCTGCACGCTCAGGTTGGTTTGCGCGTGGAGGGTGCTGAGGCTTGATAACAGCAGAAGTGCAGCCGCGAAAAAAAGTTGTAGTAGCTTTTTCATGTAAAACGAGATTGAAAAATTGTCAAATAAAACTGGATGAAGTGATTATTTTAAAATTTCAAGCGGTTCTCCGGGATTGGGTTCCTCCAAGTTGATTCCTTGCCTGCTGGTACGGTTGAATCGTTTGAAAGGTCGTAGTTTCATTTCTTCAATGTGGCGAGCATAACGATATGGATCCGGAGTGTGCCAGATTGATGAAAATAAATAGAAATCGGTTGGGAATAAAGACCGGAATTGAGGCAAGACGAACCCAAAAATCAGACGTTCCAAATCAACCTTGCTGACAAATGGCATTAATCTTTGACGAGCACAAAGGAAAGTCAGCAGAAAAGACAAAACAAATATCAGACTATGACAAACACTATGACAAACTAAATTAAATGAAAAATATCATGTAGCATCTGTCAATGTATTTTAGTTTTGCCGCAATATCATTGACGATTTGAGATGTATCCTTATTCAATTGCATTGGTGACCAGAGGGATCGCCTTTTTTTCCCTCTTCTGTGCCGCGTTTAGCAGCTGTAGCGAAAACAAGATCGAGCGTATTCCGGATGCTTACAAGCAATCAGGCGCTTTCATTCAATCGCTGCCCTACTACAATCCTGATTCTTGCGTCATGCTCATACGTCGGGATGTGCCGCCAAAGTGGCAGGGAGCCGTTTACGAAAACCTTTTTCTCGACGGCCCGGAGAATAGTCCGCTGGAACTCGGCCTCAAACACCTGAATGCTTACGAGAAAAACTTCCCCGCCGACACCGCGCGCGAGTTTGCCCAACTTTGGCGTGGGCGCTTATACATACACCTTGGCCGATTAGATTCAGCCCAAGCCTGTCTTCAGGAAGCATACGAAAGCAGTATTCGGCATGGGCGAAACATCCGGGCAGGCGACGCACAAGATGGCATAGCGAGCATTTATTACAAAAAAGGCAATACCGCGCAAGCCATTCGCGCCTTTCTGGCGATGTACGAGGCGCTCAACAAGCTTGATACTTCGCAAATCAATCGCAAAATCATTGCCGTCGCCAACCTCGCATCTGCTTACAGCCAGGCTGACGACCAACGAGAGGCATTGGTCTGGGCGCAACGAAATTTTGAGCTGGCAGCCGATGAGCGCTCTCCCCGGTTGCGGGCGGATAAAGTAGACGCTTATAAGCAACTTTCCGTTATTTACAAGCGGCTGAGCCTGCCGGATTCAGCCATTCTGATGGCAAAGGCAGCGCTCGATTTACAGGAAAAATACCAAACCATCAATGACCGCTCTGCTTTACTGAGCATTCTGGGCGACGCCTATTTAGCAAAAGGAGCGTGCCAAACGGCCCTTGGATATATGCAGGAAGGCCTTCGTTTGATGCATTCCAACAAACCGACCTATCGCTTGCTGAAAGAAGGCTCGCTTGCAGACGCCTACCTCTGCCTTGGTCGCTTAGACTCTGCCGAGATCCTGTATAAACAATTGCTTCAGTCGCCCGGCCCACAGAATCAATCTCATGCCTATGTCAGTCTTAGTGAAATTTACGCGCGCCAAGGCAAATACAAGGCCGCATACGATGCCCAAACGAGCAGTTTGAACATAAAGCAGCAACAGTTTGACGATAAAAAGATACAAGAAATAGCCGTCGCAAAATCTGACCTGCAACTTGAGCGGGCACAGCACAGCCTCATTCAATCGCAGCAACAGCACGCGCACGAGCAATTGGAAAAACTTGTCATATCGCTCACGTTGTTGCTTGCCTTGAGTATTGTACTGTTCCTGTTTTTCCGGCAGCGCAACCGTCATCGCATTCTGGAGCAGCAAAACCTGCTGCTGGCCCAGGAAAAAAAATTACTTGCCCAGGAAAAAGAACTTGCCGAAGCGCGTGAAATCCTGAAAAACCAGGAACTCGAACAAGCGCATCATATCCTGAAAAATACGCAGGAACAATTAGATACCAGCACGAACCTGCTGGCCCTGAAAGACAGCCTCATTGAAGAACTCGAATTACAACTCAATCAAGAACCCCTCGCGTCCGGCGAAGAATTGCCGCCTTCTGCCAAAGACGCTAAGCAACTCCACATGAAAATCCTGACGGAGCAAGACTGGATCCAATTCCGCGAAAGGTTCGAGGAGCAGCTGCCCGGATTTTTTCAACAATTAAAAACGCGTTATCCGTCTTTGACCAATGCCGAGGTACGCTTGTTTTTATTGATGAAACTCAACTTTGATACCCTCGAAATCTCTGAGGTGCTTGGCATCTCGAAACCAAGCGTTTGGCGCGGCCGGTTCAGGCTGGCTCAAAAATTAGGTTTGAAGGAAACGGGAGATTTGGATGGTTTTGTGCAGCGGTTTGGATGAGGATTGGGGACCCCAAACCCCATAAAGGGCAATGTCATTGATTTAAGATTACATGATTTAAGATTACATGATTTAAGATGT
>JBAXTB010000187.1:0-11282 GCA_037130425.1 Bacteroidota bacterium | reverse complement strand
AAAAAGTATGGTCTGAAGTGAAATATTGCAGCGACGCCTGTAGAAAAAACAGCCGTTAATAGACTTGTTGCGGTGGAAAGTAGAAAACGGCGTAAAAACGTCCTTTTTCCGTCCTTCTTCGTTTTTTTTCTCGTCCGTAGCGCTGCTACGAACTCAAAAAAAAGCCTTGAAGGGCGAAAAAATGACTGTTTTTGCCGTTTTACTTCCCACCGCAACAAGTCTAATGCTGTTATTTCAATTCAAACGAGGCTTCCTTCACATCGCGCGAGTTGCCGCCTACAAATACCTTGAACTGCCCCGGATCGGCTTTGCGTTTCAAGTCGCTGTTCCAGTACGACAACTCTTCTTTGGTAAGTTTGAAGGTCACAACCTTGCTTTCGGAGCCGTTTAGCATGATTTTTTCAAAGCCTTTCAACTCTTTTATCGGCCGCGCTATATCAGCCGACAAGTCGCGGATATACAATTGTACGACCTCCGAACCGGCCACGCTGCTTGTGTTGGTCACAGTTACCGAAACCTCCAGCGTTTCGTTCATGCTGATGCTTGGTTTGCTCAATTTGATGTCGGAATACGAAAACTTGGAATAGCTCAACCCAAACCCGAACGGATACGCCGGCGTCGTTGAAATATCCTGATAACCGCTGGTCCACATGGTTCCAAAACGTTCTTGCGGCCGGCCGGTGTTTAAGGCATTGTAATAAATCGGTATTTGGCCCACGCTGCGCGGGAAGGTCAGCGGCAATTTACCGCCCGGATTTACTTTGCCAGTCAGTACGTCCGCCAGGGCGTTGCCGGTTTCAAAACCAGGCTGCCAGGCCACCAAAATAGCCGGGATATTATCATTGGCCCATTGGAACGTAAGCGGACGGCTGTTAAACAATACCATTACGGTCGGTTTGTTACCGCGTGAAACAACACGCAAAATCTGCTCCTGGTTGTAACGCAAGTTAAGGTCTGATACACAACGACTTTCCCCGCAGTCGTACCCGCGCTCGCCTACGCACACGACCACCAAGTCGTTATTGCGGGAGGCCTCCATCGCCGTTGACAAGTCTTTTTCAGTACAGGTAGCATCATAGCAGATTTCCTGCACGGTTACCTTGAAACCCATCGCTTCGAGGGTAGGTTTGAGCGCCATCGCGGGCGTAACTACTTTGGTGGAATCGTAGGCGCGCATACCCAAACCAAGGGTCCAAAAACTCATGTAATCCTTGTTGCCGTGGCTATCGGCATAAGGGCCTACGATCAAAATGCGTTTGAATGGGCTGTTGGTGCTAATCGGCAACAAACCGCCGTCATTCTTCAACAACACCATGCTGTTGGCGGCTGCTTCGCGGGCGGCCTGACGAAATTCCGGTTTTTCTAAGGTGGCGGCGCGGTATTTAGGATCTAAGTAACGGAACGGATCATCAAACAGACCAACCTGGAATTTCAGGCGCAACACCCGGCGCACGGCTTCGTCAATTTGAGCCTGCGTAACGCGACCTTGTTCCAGCGCTTTTTTAAGACCGCGCTGGAAGGTACCGCCGGCCATATCCATATCGCTGCCAGCCGTGAGGCATTTTGCGGAAGCATCCACATCGTCGGATGCGGCGCCGTGGATGATGGTTTCGCCAAAGGAATTGTAATCGCTCACAACCATGCCTTTCCAGGCCCATTCGGTGCGCAGAATATCATTCACAAGGTGTTTATTCATGCTGGCCGGTACGCCGTTAAGCGTATTGAAAGCATTCATAAACGTAGCGCTTCCGGCTTTTGCAGCGGCTTCAAAAGGCGGCAACACAATTTCCCGCAAGCGTTGTTCGCTCATATCCACCGTGTTATAATCGCGGCCCGATTCTGTGAAACCGTATCCGGCATAGTGCTTGGTGCAGGCGGCAACAGTGTTGTTTTTGCTCAGGTCATCGCCCTGAAAACCTTTCACGCGCGCGGCAGCCACTTTGGTGCCGAGGAAAGGGTCTTCCCCGGCGCCTTCCATCACACGGCCCCAACGCGGATCGCGCGATACATCGACCATCGGTGAAAACGTCCAGTTCTGGCCATCAGCGGCGGCCTCCGTGGCAGCAATGCGCTCGATGCGCTCGATCATGCCCATATCCCAACTGGCGGCCTGCGCCAGAGGAATGGGGAAAATGGTTTTGTAACCCTGTATCACGTCGAACCCGAAAATAAGCGGAATGCCGAGGCGGGAGTCCTTTACCGCCACGCGTTGCATCGTGATTTTGTTGTCAAAATTGGAATGGCTGAGCACGCTGCCCACATTTCCTTTTTTGATTTGGGTAAGCAGGTCGTCCTTTGAAACGTCGGTACCCGTGCTAATGTCGCCAGCCAACTGGTTGAGTTGCCCAATTTTCTCCTCAATAGTCATTTTAGCAAGGAGTTCATTTACCCGTTGCTCTATGTTTGTGACAGACGTTTTTTGAGCAAAAACTGAAGCCCCAATCAAGAGGAGCAATGCCGTAAATAGAAGTTGTTTATTTTTCATGCATAAATCGTTTTGGCAAATGTATGGTACGTTTGCGGATGATTTAAAGGATTTTGTGTGGTAATTGCCACTTATTGTAAAAATTACATAAACTATTCGAAAAACGGATGCTTTGCCGCTGTCGGTGCCTTTGCTAAGATACATTTCTGTGCAAATTCGCCGCTTGGTTATCACCCTTTGTGTAACCTTTGTGTCCTTTGTGTTTTCCCCTCTTAGTCGGTTTTATACCAAGCCTATGTGTTTAAACACGGCAGCATTTCTAAAATAGCACATCGGATTTTCATACAATGCTTTTCGGATCATCGTACCATTGTAAAGATACCAAACCAAACGCTTGTCATGCCGTAGTTTACGGAGGCAACTACACAAACCCGGCTTTCTTGGATGTTTTTCAAGGCATTTCGTCGTAATCCGGCTTGTGTAGTTGTCTACACTGCGTTCCGACATGACAAGCGTTGGGCTGGGTTTTACAAGTAGAAATGGAAATACTGAGCAAAAAAATCCTTCTTAGTTCAAGGGGAATGTACGCCCCTTCGAATATCTTTTGAGCATCGTTCATCCTCGATAACCCCTTTATTCGTCGTTAATTCCGCTTGTTTATTCGTAAAAAATCACCAAGCCCTTGACAAGCAAATAAAAATACCCATACATTTGTAATATCAAATCAATATCACAGTAAAATCAAATCAATTCAAATAACATGACTGAAAAAACGATTAAACCAACTTCCGGCTGGGCGATGCTCCTCCTTGTTTTCTTACTCACCATCGTAGGCATTGCATGTTTCGTTATGCGAATTCCCGTCCCCGGCATTTTTGCGCTCGTTATTGCTTACTTTTTTATTGCCCCCGGATTTATCGCCATCGAACCGAACAGCAGCCGGGTACTCACCTTGTTTGGCGCTTACATTGGAACCATAAAAGAAAGCGGATTCTTTTATACCAATCCGTTTTACACCAAAAAGAAGGTTTCGCAACGCGCCGTAACGCTGGATGTGCCGCAAATCAAGGTAAACGACAAGCAAGGCAACCCGATCATGATTGGCGCCGTAGTGCTTTACCGCGTGAGCGATACCTTTAAAGCAGCGTTTTCCGTTGAAAACTACCCGGAATTTGTTAAGATTCAAAGCGAAACGGCAGTTCGGAAATTAGCGGGCATGTACAGTTACGACAACATTGAAGACGAAGAAGCGGCCGTTACCTTGCGCTCGTCTTTTGAAGAAGTCAACCACCAATTAGCCCATGAAATCGGCGAACGCCTGATTATTGCCGGCATCGAAGTCGTAGAAGCGCGTATCAACAACCTGTCGTACGCCACTGAAATCGCCCATGCTATGCTGCAACGCCAACAGGCAACCGCCATCGTAGCCGCCCGCAGCAAAATCGTGGAAGGCGCCGTCGGTATGGTGGAAATGGCCCTCGATATGCTGTCGAAAAAAGAAATTGTAGAACTTGACGCGGATCGGAAAGCCGCGATGGTCAGCAACCTTTTGGTCGTGCTTTGCGGCGACCGCAGCGCTTCCCCTGTGGTCAATACCGGAACCTTGCATCAATAAATTTCATGGCAGCGAAAAAGTCTTTTGTCCTCCGCATCGACGATGCAACCTACGATGCGCTCGAAAAATGGGCCGCCGATGAATTCCGAAGTGTCAATGGACAATTGGAATGGCTCATTCACCGTGCCTTGCAGGACGCCGGCCGAAAACCGGGACCGAAAAAAGACAAGCAAAATCCGCCCGAAACAAAATAGATTTGCCGTTGAACTATTCAACGGCTTTTCTTGTCTTACACTTTGTTTTGGCAGTTAACATCAGCACTTTATGGCACATATTCAAACGGATTTGCTTGTACTCGGTTCCGGAATCGCCGGACTTACCTTTGCGATTAAAGCGGCAAAACAATTTCCGGGAAAACAAATCCTGATCCTGACCAAAACTGTTGAAGGAGAAAGCAATACGCGTTATGCCCAAGGCGGCGTGGCGGCCGTTTGGGACCCCGAAAAGGATAATTTTGAAAAACATGTAGCCGATACGCTTGACGCCGGCGACGGACTTTGCAATGAAAAAGTGGTTCGGATTGTGGTGGAAGAAGGGCCGCAGCGCGTGCAGGAAATCATTGATTGGGGCGCTCGTTTCGACAAAGAAAAAGGCTCAGAAGAATACGACCTCGCGCGCGAAGGCGGGCACTCGGAACACCGGATTTTGCATTACAAAGACCTTACCGGCTGGGAAATGCAGCGCACCTTGATGGAAGAAGCAGCGCGTTTTCCCAATATTAAGGTGTTGGAGCATTATTTTGCCCTTGATTTAATCACGCAGCACCATCTTGGGCGCATGGTGATCCGCGTTACACCGGATATTGAATGTTATGGTTGTTATGCGCTGAATAAACTGAATGGAGAAATCGACACCATCCTCGCGCGCGCAACCATTCTTTGTACCGGCGGCGGACAAGTGTATAAATCAACCACCAATCCGGTCATCGCGACCGGCGACGGCGTGGCCATGACTTACCGCGCCAAAGGCCGGGTGGAAAACATGGAGTTCATGCAGTTTCACCCAACCTCTTTGTACCAACCGGCAGGTGAAAACCCTTCATTTTTAGTGTCGGAAGCCGTGCGCGGTTTCGGCGGCATCCTGAAAAGCGCTGAAGGAGAGGAGTTTATGCATTTATACGACGAACGGCTTTCCTTAGCGCCCCGCGACATTGTGGCCCGCGCCATCGACTCCGAAATGAAAAAACGCGGTACCGAATGTATGTACCTCGATTGCCGGCATTTGGATAAAGATAATTTCCTGGCGCATTTTCCGACGATTTACGAAAAATGTATGAGCCTCGGCATTGACCCGATGAAAGACATGATTCCCGTGGTGCCGGCTTGCCATTATATGTGCGGCGGCATTATGGTCGATGAATTCGGGCGCAGCAGCATACACCGTTTATATGCGGCTGGCGAATGCAGCAGCACGGGCTTGCACGGGGCGAATCGCCTGGCTTCCAATTCCTTGCTCGAAGCGATGGTGTACGCCCACCGCATTTTTATTGATTTGAAAGACAAATTAGACGACTATTCCTTCCAAGCCGATGTGCCCGACTGGAACGCCGAAGGCACCACCGATCCGCAGGAAATGGTGCTTATCACGCAGGGCATGAAGGAATTAAAGGATATTATGTCGTATTATGTCGGTATTGTGCGCTCTAATATTCGTTTGAAACGGGCACTCGACCGTCTTTTCCTTTTGTATGAAGAAACAGAGGATCTGTACAAAACGACCAAAATTTCGCCCCAGCTCATGGAATTGCGCAACCTAATCACCATAGCTTACCTCATCACGCGCTCGGCTGCGCACAGACGCGAGAGCCGGGGCTTGCATTTTACCACCGACTATCCGGGGCAATTGCCGTTTATTGAAAATTCAGTGCTTTAAATGTTACTTTTGCGGCCTAACCAAATTTATTTGCCACTGCCGCATGGAACAAGTCCTGACCCGTCCCGCAATTTCCCTCGAAGACTATTTTGCGTCCTTTCGCGCCAATATTATTGGTCAAAATCAAAGTTTTGAGTCGCCGAACGGGATTCAAAAATTGTTGTACGCCGACTGGACTGCCAGCGGCCGCTTATACGGTTCGATTGAGGAAAAAATGCTGCGCGATTTTGGTCCGTTTGTAGGAAATACCCACACGGAAACCAACGTAACGGGCACTTCCATGACGCTTGCTTACCACGAAGCGCGCAATATCATCAAGCGCCACGTAAATGCCGGCCCTACGGATTGTATTATTTCCTACGGCTCGGGCATGACCGGGGTCATCAACAAATTCCAGCGTATTTTGAGTTTGCGGGTACCCGATCGTTGGCGCGGCCTGGTGCAAATGCCTGAACATCAGCGCCCTATTGTGTTCGTTACCCACATGGAGCACCACTCTAACCAAACCTCCTGGATTGAAACGATTTGCGACCTTGAAGTAATCGGCGCGACCTCGGAGGGTTTGGTGGATTTGAAACACTTAGACGAGTTGCTTCTTAAATACCGCGACCGCGACACCAAAATTGCAGCCGTGACCGCGTGTTCCAACGTAACCGGTATCCGCACACCGTATTATGATATTGCCCGAAAAATGCACCAGCAAGGTGGACTTTGTTTTGTCGATTTTGCCTGTTCGGCACCCTACGTGGAAATCGACATGCACCCGGCTAACCCGGATGAAAAATTAGACGCCATTTATTTTTCGCCCCACAAATTCCTCGGCGGCCCGGGCACTTCCGGTATCCTCTTGTTTGATGCGGCCTTGTACCACAACCGCGTACCGGACAATCCCGGCGGCGGCACGGTAAAATGGACCAATCCCTGGAAAGAACACGATTATATTGACGATATTGAAGACCGCGAAGACGGAGGTACGCCCCCGTTTTTGCAAACCATCCGAACGGCCCTTTGTATTCGCTTGAAAGAGCAAATGGGCATCCAAAACATCCTGCACCGGGAAGAAGAACTGCTCGATATTTTGTTCGAACGCTTAGACAAAATCCCAGGCTTAAGCATTCTTGCAAGTCAAATACGCGAGCGATTAGGCGTTGTATCGTTTATTATTGACGGATTACACTATAACTTAGGCGTACGCCTGCTCAATGATTTGTTTGGTATTCAGGTGCGCGGCGGTTGCTCCTGCGCGGGTACGTACGGGCATTACCTCCTTCACGTTGACCGCGATTTTTCCAACGAACTTACCTGTGCCATCAGCAAAGGCAACCTCATGCACAAGCCGGGCTGGATCCGCATGTCGATTCACCCGACGATGACAAATGAAGAGGTGCATAAAATTTGCGACGCCCTGCAAGTACTGGCAAAACTGCACCCTGTTTTTGCAAAGGACTACGACTACGATCCGAATACCAACGAATTTAACCGCCGCGATTTTGAAAGCCCCTTGCCGGAGAAAGTGCGTGGG
Source organism: Bacteroidota bacterium (assembly GCA_037130425.1). Classification (GTDB taxonomy): domain Bacteria; phylum Bacteroidota; class Bacteroidia; order Chitinophagales; family Saprospiraceae; genus M3007. The sequence goes on along the minus strand of JBAXTB010000187.1, from coordinate 3,848 downwards.
TGGTTTGAGTTGTAAGGGTTGAATTGGTAGAGGCTTAGGCTGTTTCAAAAGCACATGTTGATTTCGAAAAGCCAAATTTTATTTTTAAAAAAGCCAGTACTCATCAGATGACTTTGAGTCATCAAATGAGTACTGGCTTTTTTAAAAATAAAATTTTATGTTATGCGAGTGCTTGAACTTCGTTCACCGGTTTTGGGCGTATTTAATCCCAAATCCCAGAAGCGAAGCACACCGTCAACCTTCCACCGTCAACCGTCCACCGTCTCCCTTCCACCGTCTACCGTTCAATTCCTGCGAATATTATACTCATTACCCCCCTTCAACTCATTCCCACTCAACTCTTTAAACAACGTTTTATACTTCCGAAGCGTTTGTTTGGATTGTTTTTCGCCGTTTACCACCATTTCATTCTCAGAAATATGCAGGTTCAGGTGCTCGGCGTCTTTAATTATTCCGTCGGCCATAAGTTGTTCCGTAAGTTGTTTGGATAATTGCTCCGATTGCGTGTGGCGCGGCCAAGCCATTTCCGCAGCCCTTTTTTCTTGTTGCAGTTGATCCAATTGGGCTAATTCAGCCATTCGTTTGGCTTCCATTTGCATGCGCCTCACTTCTTTCTGCATCCGCGCGTCCATATCCATATACCGCGCCTCGTCTAATTGTTTTCGGTATGCGCGCTGTTGCTCTTCAAATGCGCGTTTTTGTTCCTTACTCCAGTGCTTTTGTTCTTTTTTCCAGGCTTTTGCCTGTTTTTCGAAATCATTTTTTGATAATTTCATTTGTTCCTGGAAACGTTTCATGTCCGCCTCATTAAAAGGTTCAGGCGGGGGAAAGGCGGAAAACTCCGGCATTTCAATATTAGGTGCTGGGAAACCGCGCATGTAAATATCCGGCATCGGCGCATCGAACCCGTAAAGTTCCGGTTCTCCTTTTAAATCAAGCGATTGCCCCGTTTTCAATTCATTGCCGTCAATATAAACAAGACCGTCTTTTACTTTGATTTCCGTTGGTTTGCCGTGGCGCTCAATCCGAATAATCGTGTTCCCGGCCTCATCTTTTTCAGTTGAAATACGCGATGGCGGGCCGGGCGGTGTCGGCGAATTTGGCGGATAAAGCGGACTGGGCGGCATACCCGGTGCAGGCGGCGCATCAAAACCCGGGAAATTGGGCGGAGAAGGCGGCGTTGGCGGCGGTGGTACATTCAGTAAATCATCCGTCAGGTCGCTGTACTGCGCGTACTGTTCTGCCGGAATTTCCTTACCATCTACATTAAGCCTGGTAATTTCACCATCTTTGAGTTCCAGTTCAACTTTTTGATTCCCATCGTCGCGGGTTATTTTTTGTACTTTTTTAGAAGGTTTAGGAATGGAGTCTGCAACAGCCGATTCCTGATCCGTTTGAGGGCCGAAAAAACCGGCCTGCATGGCCTCTAATTTTTGAAAAGTGCCGGCGAAAGCCTGGGGGGCATTGTTGCGAATGCCAAAAAAGGTAAGCAGTGCCAATAAGACACCAGTTGCTATTAATTTTTCCATGATGTGTGACTTAGGTTGTGGTTGGTTCAACACCCGCCTGATCCGGTTCAGCAGCACCGGGCGGCGACGCAAAAGTCTTGCGTTACCGGCCATGCCGAGCGCCAACGCGGGTGTTGCAGCCGACCGGGCCATCTCTTGCACCTGCACCAATGCTTTGGCGTAGATAAGACGGTTTCCGGTGAGGTAAACTGCGGCGTCATCGCAACAGTGCTCGCGCTCCCTGCGGATCACGCCCGAAATCCACCAAACGGCCGGGTGATAATAAAAAAGTGCTTCGACAAAAGCCTGCATCAAATTGAGCAGCCAGTCATGGCGGGCAATATGCGCCAATTCATGCGCCAAAATCGCCTCCACCTCCTGAACCGACAAACGATTGACCATGCCGATGGGTAATAATATAATAGGTCTGAAAAATCCGAGCGCAACCGGCATTCGTACCAAAGCCGATTCCAGCAATTGTACCGGTTTTGAAAAGGCTAACCGTTCCGACAAATCCTGTAGGTAAAACTGCCAGGCGTTGTCTTCCGGGCGCCTGCTCGTGCGGCGCAAACGGTTGAGGTAAAAGAATCCGGCTGTGAGCCGGAGCAGAAACAAGCCGAACCCCAAAGCCCAAACGGCTACAATCAAGGGATATTGCTGTTCCAATCCGGCGCTGAATACCGACCAAAATCCGGGTTCAGGCACGGTAGCATCCTGCAGCATGTTACCGGCCTTTCCGACGGCAGGCGTAAAGTCCAGCAAAACATCAGGGACGCTTTGCGGTTCAAAAACCTGCCAAAACGTAATCATGGAAACAACCCAAAGCCCCATCAGCGCCCCGTAAGCAAGGCGGTATCGTTGCGCGGCCGCTCGTACGCGCGGCAGCATCGCCATCAACAGCAGTGTCAGGGCCGCGCCTTGCCAAACGGAATGCGCGAGGGTCCAGCCCAGGGCGCGGAGCAGGGCGTCGGAATAAGTTGGATTCATAGCTTAGGCAATTGTTGTTGTTCCATTTGCGCTATCAGCGCCTTGATTTCATCGAGTTCGGCGCTGCTGGCTTCATGATTGCCCAGCGCCTGCATCACCAATTTCATCGCGCTGCCCCGATAAGCCTGATCCACAAATTCCTGCAAAAGCAAATTTTGGGTTTCGGCTTCAGCAATGGCAGCAGTATATAGGTGTGTGCGTCCTTCCTCGTTGCGGGTCACGATTCCTTTTTCAAACATAATTTGCATCAGTTTGAGGGTGGTGGTGTAACCCACATCACGCCGGGTATTAAGGCGCTCGTTTACGGTGCGCACCGTGCTTGGCCCCAGTTCCCAGAGTAATTGCAAAATTTCAAGTTCCGAATCGGTAGGCTTCATATAATGTTGTTTTACCGGTATGTGATCACAATTGTAACGCAAAGGTGTACGAATTATTTCGTAGATGCAAATTTTTTCTACGAATTTTTTCGTAGATTGATTAAACCTAATTTTGCGCCATGGAATCCAATCAGCAAGACCCGACACCGCAGGGGTGTTTTAAAATAGAGGAACTCCAAACGTTCCAAACTTTTGAAGGCCAAATCCTTCAAGACGTATATTATTATATGTGGCTAAACCGCCAACCGGAGGGGGAGCCGTCGTACCGCTTTATTTATTATCTTGAATTATTGTTCGATTCCCATGAATCGCTGCTGCTCACATCGGGTGAAGATTCGGATGCCATCCATGTAGGCCATACCGAAGATTTATTAGGGACAGCCGAACGCCTGCGGGAGTTGCACGGCGTCATTACCATTCAGCGGGTACATGCCGGAAACTTTCCGCTATGGCAGCCGGCCTTGGTGCACCCCTTGGAGGCGATCCGACTTTCGAAGCACGAATCGGGGCTTTACCTGAACGATGCCTTGTTGCTTGATTTTGGTCGGCAGCAGGTTTTAGTGCAATTAAGTGCGCGCGACGGGCTTGAACTTTCGGTTTATGAAAATTAAATCAGGAAATAGAAAACCGTCGGATTAGCCTATAATGAGGTGTTTTTACTGAAAAAGCGGGCTAAACGACGTGATTTGCCCACACAAGTCCTTGCGCATACTGAGCGCAGAAAAATATTTCAAAAAAAGTTCCCACGATGCTTGGTGGATTAAAACCTGAGCGCGTATCTTTGCGCCCGCTTTGAAAGACAAGTGCAGGTTTAAAGAAATTTGCACAAAAAAAATTGGGAAAAATTTGGATAAGAAATCAGGAAGTTCTTACCTTTGCAGCCCTTAAAGAAACAGATTAACGCACGCCTATTAGGAGGCTTTCAATCAAAGGATTGAGTTTGGTTCGAGACCGAGTGAAGTTGCCGTTGTCGGCT
>JBAXTB010000186.1:0-11346 GCA_037130425.1 Bacteroidota bacterium | reverse complement strand
TCTGGGCTGCTGCCCCGAGCTTGTCTCAAAACGAAGCCGGCTTTCTATAACATAAAATATTATTTTGAAAAAAGCCACTACTCATCAGATGACTTTGAGTCATTAAATGAGTAGTGGCTTTTTTCAAAATAATATTTGGCCTTCCGAAATCAATTAATGCTTATAAGACAGCCTCGTCGCCAAAGCACAGCAATATCAAACCAGACAGCGCATAAAAGGAAAAAACAAAGTTTTAAAACAAAAAATCAACAACAAAATTAACCCCAAACCCAAATTCAAACCCAACCTAAATCCCAAGCCCGAAGCCACACCGTCCACCGTCTACCGTCCACCGTCTCCCGTCCACCGTCTACCGTCCACCGTCTCCCGTCTACCGCCCCCCACCCTTAAACCCCGCAATCGCCTCCTTCGTAAAATCCGACAGCGCCAGGCGCCCGCTGATGCCCGCGCGCGTGTGCAGCAGCGTATCCCAATGTTCCGTACCCTGCCAAAAAATCGTTTTCAATTCGCTCAAGGCCTCCTGGCTATATCCGCAAAGATTGGCGCTAAAATGCTCGATATAAGCATCCAGTTGCTCCACTGTATCAAAAACCTCTTGGAAAAGACCTTTTTCCTTGGCCCAAGCCGCCGTTTGCCACTCCGACGGGTTAAGCGCCATTTGGCTAAAAGCCGCCAAACCAACCTTGCGCTCCACCGCCGGACCGATCACAAAGGGACCAAAACCCACTGCCAATTCGCTCAAACGCACCGAGCCGTACTGCGAGGCCATACAAAAATCAGTAGCCGCCGCCAACCCAACGCCGCCGCCGACCGCCTTGCCGTGGACGCGCCCGACAATGATTTTCGGACATTTGCGCATCGCATTGATGACATTGCCGAAACCCGCAAAAAAGCGCAGTCCCGTGTCGAAGTCTTCAATGGACGCCAGTTCGTCGAAACTCGCCCCAGCGCAGAACGTTTTGTGCTCCGCGCTGCGCAGTTCAATCATCCGAACCGCCGGATTTTGCCCCGCTTCATTGAACGCATCCGTCAAGCCCTGGAGCAATTTACCAGGCAAACTGTTGTGGTTAGGATGGTAAAAAGTAATGCGGGCCACACCCGAAGGCGTGATCTCCGTTTGAACATATCCTTGTTGCGTAATATCCATAATAGGCTTGTATTTGGTCAGTGCGCAAAGGTATGCAGGGCCGTATAGAATATTTTCAAATTTTCGGTATCAATTTTGGCCATTTATACAAAAAATATTACCTTTGCGCCCGCTTTTGTACGCCCAAGAAATTGGATTTAAGTGTTCTATATCATTTGCACACATCCAATTGCGGCGGCGTACAGCATAAATTCATTTATTTTTTTCACAACAGACTGATAATGAGACATTACGAAGTCACCTTCATCGTAGATCCAGTGCTGTCGGGCGATGAAGTTAAATCGACAGCAGAGCAAATCCAGCGTGAAATCGCGGCCGCAGGCGCCACGGTTATTGCGGTGGACGAAATTGGCCTTCGCCAATTGGCTTACCAAATCAACAGACGTTCTTCGGGCGTTTACTTTTGCATCGAATTCGCCTGTTTAACAGCCGAATGGTTGGGCAAATTTGAGTTGAACATGAAACGCAACGAGCGTCTGCTCCGTTTCCTGACGGTAAAACTCGACAAGTACGGCGTTAAATACAACGACGACAAGCGCAGTGGCCGCATCGGCAAAAAGAAAAAGGAATCTGTAGCCGCTACTTCTGATGAAGCAGCGCCAGCGCCTGCCGTTGTTGACCTCGACGCGAAATAAACCGTTTTGTATGCGAATCCGGCGCAGGTTAAGTACCGCATCCGTTTTCGCTGCATGATTCAACCATTCACCATCCACTTTTCAACCATAAATTAACGATGGCTGCTTCAAGAGAAGATGTAAAGTTTCTGAGCAATCCGAAAATCGGACTCAGACATAAAAAATACTGCCGTTTCCGCAAATTTGGGATCAAATACATTGATTACAAAGATTCCGATTTTTTGCTGCAATTCATCAACGAACAGGGCAAATTACTGCCGCGCCGTATCACAGGCAACAGCCTCAAATACCAGCGCCGCGTGTCAACTGCCGTTAAACGCGCACGCCACCTCGGTATGCTGCCGTTTGTGGCCGATTTGATGAAATAAACACCCCTTTTCACCTTATTCATCACTCATTAATTCGCAACAGCAATGGAAATCATTCTGCTCGATCATATTGAAAAGGTAGGCGCCAAGCATGATGTCGTCAAAGTAAAAGACGGTTACGGCCGCAACTACCTGATCCCAAGAGGCCTGGCAATTGTTGCCAACAGAACCAACATGGCCCGCCTCGATGGTTTGAAAAAACAAGGCGCTAAAAAAGAAGCGGCCATCATCGCTGCGTTCCAGCAAGTTGCCGCCAAATTGAAAGGCGTAACGCTGAAAATAGCTGCCAAAGCTGGCGAAAGCGGCCGTTTGTTCGGTTCCGTTACCAACCAACACATAGCCAACGCCCTGAAAGAACTGGGTGTTGACGCCGATAAGCGCATCATCGAAATGCCGGAAGAAGTAAAAGAACTGGGTGAATACACCGCTACCGTGAAATTCCACCCGGAAGTTATTACAGAAGTTCCGTTCGAAGTTGTTGCTGAAGCATAAACAAGGCCATTCAGCGCGAAGTACATTTGCGCCATTATATTTAAAGCAAAATCGATCTGTATGGTCGGTTTTGCTTTTTTTATTGCCTGCCGCTTGCCAGTCCCTATCTTTGTATAAATTTACCTGAATCAAGAAGATATATGACTAATACCATCGTTCGGCGGGTAATGCTGCTGGGAGCCATTTCAATTATTAGTTTGCTTACCGTTCAAATTTATTGGGTACTCCGCACCTGGGATCTGCAGGAACGCGAATTCAACCGCAAAGTAAACCAGGCCATGCTTGATGCCGCCACCGGGCTGTCCGTGTTGAATGAATTTACCCTGCAAAAACAAAAGTTAATCGAACAAGTATCCTCTAATTACTGGGTCGTAAACGTCGACAATATTTTTGAAGCCGATGACCTTGAATTTTACCTCAATAAAGCCTTCGAACAGCAGGGACTGAAAGAAGACTACCAATACGGGATTTTTGACTGCTCCAGCGACCAAATGGTGAAAGGAAAATTGGTCAAATACTCCAATAAAGCGGTCGTTGAAGGAGACGCGCCATTACCAAGCCATTCTTCCAGCGAATTCAACCACTATTTCGGCGTACAATTTCCGGGAAAACGCGTCAACATCCTGAGCAATATGTGGTGGGTGGTCTTTTTCTCCATCCTCATGCTTATTACGGTAGCGTTTTTTATTTATTCCATGTTTATCATCCTGCGCCAAAAACAACTCTCTGAATTGCAGCGCGATTTCATCAACAACATGACGCATGAATTCAAAACCCCGATTTCAACCATCAACATCTCCACCGATGTATTCCTCCAAAACGAATACATCAAACAGGACGCAAGGCTAAACCGATACGCCGGCATCATCAAGGAACAAGTGCTGCGCCTCAATACCCAGGTCGAAAAAGTATTGCAACTGGCTAAAATAGAACGGAATAACATCGAACTCAACATTGAAGAAGTTGACCTTGCCGAACTAATTCGCAACATCTCCATGTCAATGGAACTCAAAGTCGGTGAAAAACATGGCGTCCTTAATTTAGACCTCAATGCCCCCCATTCCATCGTGCGCGCCGACCGTATGCACCTCACCAACATCCTGCATAATTTAGTCGATAATGCCGTAAAATATGCCAAAAACGCACCCGAAATCACAATTCGCTTGCTCAATGAACGCAACGACCTGATCTTACAAATACAAGACAACGGCATCGGCATTCCAAAAGAGCACCAAAAAAAGGTATTTGAAAAATTTTACCGGGTTCCCACAGGCAATGTACACAACGTAAAAGGTTTCGGACTTGGACTGTTTTATGTAAAAACAATATGCGATACCCACAAATGGAAACTCAACCTCACCAGCGAACCGGACAAAGGCACCATGATTGAGATTCGGATGCCGGGCAGATAAAATCCTTTAGCCCTAAAAAATCATTGCAATTGCCTCAAAATCACGCGATTACCCCCCCCAAAAAAAAAGCCCCAACGGGGCGACATCATTAACATCGGGCAACGCCCGATGAAACACAGAGATACCGATCATACGAAAAAAACGGCGTCACCCCAAACCAGGAGTGACGCCGTTATATTATCTATCTCATAGCAAGCCTTAAAAAGGCCCAGAGAAATTACTTAATCGGAGCTGCAGGCTGAGCCGTCGTCGGCGCAACCATTTGCTGCATTTTTGGCTCCGGCTGACGCATACCCGTTGGGCCTGCAGCGCGGTGACCGCCAAGAATTGGCGCAATCGCAAGACCTACCAAACAAGTCAGTTTGATCAAAATGTTCATCGAAGGACCGGAAGTATCCTTAAACGGATCACCCACCGTGTCGCCAGTTACAGCAGCCTTGTGCGGCTCAGAACCTTTGTAGAACATCTTGCCATTGATTTCAACCCCTTTTTCAAATGATTTTTTCGCGTTATCCCAAGCGCCGCCTGCGTTCGACTGGAACAATGCCCACAATACGCCGCTGCAAGTTACACCGGCCATGTATCCGCCCAATGCTTCAGCGCCCATAACAAAGCCGACAAAAATTGGCGTGATAATCGTAATCAAACCCGGAGGCATCATTTCGCGCAAGGCGGCTTTCGTAGAAATTTCTACACATTTGCCGTATTCTGCTTTACCTGTGCCTTCCAGCAAGCCCGGAATTTCACGGAATTGGCGACGCACCTCTTCCACCATATCCATTGCAGCCCGACCAACGCTTTGCATCGCGAGGGCAGAAAATACAACCGGAATCATCGCGCCAAGGAACAAGGCAGCCAAAACATCTGCTTTAAAGATATTGATACCTTCGATACCCGTAAAGTCAACGTATGCGGCAAACAAGCCAAGCGCCGTCAAAGCAGCCGAAGCAATGGCAAAGCCTTTACCGATGGCCGCCGTTGTGTTACCAACAGAGTCAAGCACGTCGGTGCGTTCGCGCACTTCCTTAGGCAATTCGCTCATTTCTGCAATACCGCCCGCGTTATCCGCAATCGGTCCGAATGCGTCAATTGCCAACTGCATGGCCGTGGTAGCCATCATAGCCGAAGCAGCAATCGCCACACCGTAGAAACCAGCCAATGTGTAAGCACCCCAGATCGCGCTGGAAAACAATACAATCGGCATCCAGGTCGACATCATACCGGTAGCAAGACCCGCAATAACATTTGTGCCGTGGCCCGTACCCGACTGACGAACAATAGCAAGTACCGGTTTTTTACCTAAACCGGTATAATATTCTGTAATGGCAGAAATCAGGGCGCCTACAACGAGGCCCACAACGACTGCAAAAAATACATTTGTGTTTGAAACAATCACCGAACCGCGACCAAAGAAATTCATGGTCATCGTAGGCGGCAACATCCATTGAATAATTGGGAAACAAGCAACACCTGTAATGATAATACTCGCCCAGTTGCCGCGATTAAGCGCACCTTGCACCGTTGAAGCGCTCAGTTCAGCCGTATTGCTTACGCGTACCAGCAACATACCGATGATCGAGAAAATAATCCCAATACCTGCCACGAAAATCGGCAACAAAATCGGCCCAATGCCACCGAAAGCATCATTGATGCCGCCGCTGTCACGGATCACAGAGTTACCCAACACCATCGCAGCCAATACCGTAGCCACATAAGAACCGAACAAATCGGCGCCCATACCAGCCACGTCGCCTACGTTATCGCCCACGTTATCCGCAATCGTTGCCGGGTTGCGCGGATCGTCTTCCGGAATTCCGGCCTCCACTTTACCCACCAAGTCAGCGCCAACGTCTGCCGCTTTGGTGTAAATACCGCCGCCAACACGGGCAAACAAGGCAATGGATTCAGCACCCAGCGAAAAGCCGGCCAGCACTTCAAGTACCCGCGACATTTCCACCGAGCCGTTTGCGCCATAAACGCCGCCCATGAAAAAGTTATAAAACAGGATAAATAACACGCTCAAACCAATTACAGCCAAGCCCGCAACACCCAATCCCATCACAGAACCGCCGTTAAACGAAACCTTCAGCGCTTGCGCCAAACTGGTACGTGCGGCCTGCGTGGTGCGTACGTTCGCTTTTGTGGCGATGCGCATTCCAATAAAACCTGCCGTAACCGAAAAAACTGCTCCGATGATAAACGCCACCACAATCAAAGGGTGACTGGTTTCTACCTGTGTGCTAAGCCAGCCCAACAATGCGCCCGCAACAACAACATAAATAGCAAGTACACGGTATTCCGCTTTCAAAAAAGACATTGCGCCTTCTGCAATGTGCGCGGCAATGCTGCTCATTTTTTCGTCGCCTGCGTCTTGTTTAACCACCCATGCCTGGAGAATAAACATATACACAAGCCCTACGACGCCGAAAAGAGGAAGGAAGTATATCAAAGAACCCATACTGAATCTTTGTTTTGATGTGAAAAATTGGTTGGAGACACGTATTCGTTTTGTTTTTCGTTTTAAATTTAGCCTTGCTGGTTTCGTAAAAACCAACTCGTTTGCCTTCAAAACGGCGGCAAAAGTAATCAAAATTCGTTAGCTATGAAGAATTCGGGCCTAATCAAGATTATTTTATCTTGTTTACACGCCAAAGCAATCGCTTTTGAACAATTGAATTTGAATGTTCAAGATAATTGACACAAAACCTATTGCACCGGAGCGTTAAGCAGGTATTCCAAATAGTGCTGCTGAATTCCAAAGCCCGCTTTTATCGCCTCAACCTTGGCCAATGCGCCTTTTTCCCGCCCCTGCGCGCGTGAATCCTGTATGGCCGTAATCATCACATTCTTTGCAGTATGTTCGGTAGAGATAAACTCAAACACGTTTGTTTTGTAGCCGTTTGCCTCAAGCAATAAGGCCCGAATCCCATCGGTGACGATTTCGGCCTGCCGCTCTTCCAAAATGCCGTACCGCAAAACAGGCTCCAATTCATTGCGCGTGTCCATATCTTTTCTGATTTGTTTATGACAACATGGCGCCACAACCAAGATATGCGCATGACTGAAAATCCCGGTTGCCAAAGCCAAATCGGTAGCCGTATCGCAAGCATGTAGCGCAATCAGCATATCCAAACGCGGAGGCTGGTAGGTCGTAATATCCTGCGCAATAAAAGTCAAGCCAACAAAACCTGCCTCAACAGCAGTTTTATTGCAAAAATCAACCAAAGGCTGCCGAAGTTCTATCCCTGTAATTTGTGGCTTCATCCCCATTTGGTGGTGCAGAAAATCATAAAGCGCAAATGTCAGGTAGCCTTTACCCGAGCCCATATCTGCAATATGTGCATCCGAAGGCAAGGCATTATCCTTCACCAAACTTTCAATAATCTCCAGGAACTTATTGATTTGCCGCCACTTGTCTTGCGCAGTCGCTAAAACCACTCCTTTAGAACTGGTTATACCAAGCCGATGCAACCAGGCTGCGGAAGGATCTAACAACCTGTGCTTGACACGGTTATGCGTCGTATCAGCTGGCGCCGTTTGCGTCGGCTTTTTCAATTGAATCGCCGCATTGCCTTTTTGATCGTAACTAATGGTAACGTCCCGTTCGGTCGTAAATAAGTCGGCGTTCAAAAACGATTGACCAAGCAATTGCTCTAAATAAAGGATCGCAGCGTCAAGATCATAGTTCTTTACCTCATCCCGGGTTTTATACCGGTACGTGAAGGCAAGTTTCAGCACATTTTTTATGGTAACCGGACGTATATATATATTCTTAAGATCCGGGTAGGCGCCCCCTGTCGGTCGACTCAGGGTGCATTTTAGAAAAGCGCCAGCGTCAAACGACGCTCTAAAAGATTCAATAAACTGAACAACAGGTACGAGCATAATTCAAATCAGGAACGCCGCATCGTGGACTTCCTACGAATTTGCCGGTGTTTCCAAGGCGCAAAGATACGACTATTTTGGACGCGGCTTTTGCGGCATTTTACCCGCGCGCCTGCGCAATTCTTCTTCAATCATGCGTTCCGTGTACTCAAGGGTACCCTTTGTTCCGAATTGTAGTTGTTGCACAAATACAAGGGTAATAAAAGCAGTAAAACTAAAGGCGCCAATGCCGAAAGCAGCGAACGCCAGCCAAATATATTCCAGATACCAGGTGAGAAAGGCCAAAGCAATCCATCCGGTAGCCGCCCCCCCAATGGTCATGGCTAATTTCTGCCGACGTTCAAATGAAACAATGCGCGCACGCGACTTTTCCCGTAATTCAAGCAGGTGCTCTAAGCCAAAATGGCCCGGCCCCAGCTCATCAAGCAGGCGAAAATCATCATTTCCCTCTCGCTCAAGGCGTTCAATTATGGATTCGACAGGTTTGCGGCGCAGCAACATGGTAAGGATACGACTTTATAATATAAGCAATAACGTTCAAGAGCCTTCAATAGTTGGCCTCCCAAATGAAAATACTTTATCGGGTCGACAAATATCGCTCAATTTATTTTACAAATCAATATTTGTACCGATTTCCGGGCTTAACTATTTTAAGATTGTTGTATCGCTTTTGCCCGACATAAAAGAACATGAGCCGTCCTAAAAACGCAGGACGGCTCATGTATAACGCATTATTACTTAAAATATGTCGGTTAACGCGGGAACAGCAACTCGCGGTATTTCACCATCGGCCAGTATTGGTCGTCAACCAATGCTTCCAGATCATCCACCGCCTCACGGATGGCGTCCATCTGAGGTTTTACTTTTTGACAAAATACACTGGCTTCTTCGTGCAAAGAGCCTGCATGATGGGCTTTTTCAAAACCTTTATTCAGTTTATCCAAACCCTCTTTAATATCAGCCGAGTTTTTAAGAATCCGCTTCAACGAATCTTTTTGATACGCAATTGAATCATCCATGTCAAGATCTTTCAACGCCGAAATATTATCCGCCAGTTCTGTTTGATAACGCAACACCGCAGGCATGATGAAAGAATTCACCAACTCGATCAGGGTTTTCGCCTCAATATCAAGTTTGGTTACATAAGCATGCAACTGTACCTGATAAAAAGCGTCCAATTCCAATGCGTTCATCACACCCGATTTGCCATAAAAATCCTGGGCAAGTTTCTGTCCGAGCACTTCAAGCGCTTCCGGTGTAGCTGTGAAGTTATTTAGACCGCGTTGTTTAGCTTCTTCTTTCCACTCATCCGAGTAGTTGTTGCCTTCAAAAAGAATCGGTTTGGCTTTGCGAATATAATTTTTCAAAACCATCAAAATGGCCTCTTCTTTATCCGTGCCTTTCGAAATGAGTTTATCCACATCTGATTTAAACTCAATCAGTTGCAAGCCCATCATGGTGTTCATAATGGTCATCGGGCCGGCGCAGTTCTGGCTTGAACCAACGGCGCGAATTTCAAATTTATTACCTGTAAATGCAAATGGAGAGGTTCGGTTACGGTCTGTATTGTCGAGTTCCAGGTTAGGTAATTTGGAAATCAGGTCAATGGCGCGTTTAACCGCAGATTCGTCTGTTTTCTTACCGTTTGCAATCTGATTCAACAACTTGGTCATGGCCTCGCCGATAAATACCGAAATAATGGCAGGCGGCGCTTCGTTTGCACCCAAACGGTGGTCATTACCCGCATGTGCAATACCCGCGCGCAACACATCCGCATATTTGTAAACAGCCATCACAGTATTGACAAAAAACGTCAGATAACTCAGGTTTTTACTTGGCTCTTTGCCGGGCGACAACAAATTGACACCCGTGTTTGTACCCATGCTCCAGTTATTGTGCTTGCCCGAACCGTTGATGCCGGCAAATGGTTTTTCATGCAACAATACCCGCAGTTTATGCCGGCGCGCCACACGCTCCATCAAATCCATCAACAACTGGTTGTGGTCTACGGCAACGTTGACTTCTTCAAAAATCGGCGCTACTTCATACTGAGAAGGCGCTACTTCATTGTGGCGGGTGCGCACCGGAATACCCAATTTATGGCTTTCGGTTTCCAAATCGCGCATATACGCATAGATACGCTCCGGAATCGAACCAAAATAGTGGTCCTCTAATTGCTGGTGCTTGCTCGCCGGGCGTCCAACCAAGGTACGACCTGTCATGGCCAAATCCGGACGCGCATTAAAGAGCGCCTCGTCGACTACAAAATACTCTTGTTCCCATCCGAGGGTAGCCGTTACTTTCGTGACGTTTCCATCAAACATCTGGCAAACAGGCACGGCGGCTTTGTCTAAGAATGACTGTGAACGCAAAAGCGGCAATTTGTAATCCTGCGCCGCGCCGCCATAAGTCACAAAAATCGTTGGAATACACAGGGTTTTACCTTCTCCAACCTCCATGATGAAAGCGGGGCTGCTCGGATCCCAAACAGTGTAGCCGCGCGCCTCGAAAGTGCTGCGCATACCGCCCGAAGGAAATGAGGATCCGTCCGGTTCTTGTTGAACCAAGGCGCCTCCCGTAAATTCTTCAATCACCCGACCATCATGCGTCATGGTGAAAAAAGAGTCGTGCTTTTCAGCAGTTTTACCGGTTAAGGGTTGAAACCAGTGCGCAAAGTGCGTACACCCTTTTTGCTGTGCCCATTCCTTAAGGCCGTTGGCAATTACATCGGCCAATTCTCTATTGAGTTTCTGACCGCTTTGAATTGCCGCTTTTACACTCAAATATGCGTTTTCCGGCAAGTATTTTTTCATTGCCTCTTCTCCAAAGACGTTTTCGCCAAAATAGGAGGCAATGCTTTCTACCTGCGAATCACCAGTTTCAAAAAGAAACGGATCCGGGCGGTTCTCAATGGTTTGTAATGCGTTAAAACGAGAAAGTGACATGTGCTTGAGCGATTGTTTGTACCGTTTTTGTAAAATGAAATAATCCTTACGCCAGAAAATATGAATAAAGCAAGATAAAATTTTGAATAATCAATTTATCCTAACTTTTTATCGCCTTTGCAGAAAGCATCTTCTTTTCAGCGAAAAACAAAACCAAAACCAGTTTTATAAACTATTTTTTGTCGTAAAAATCAAATGATCCACAAAAATACAATCATTTTCAGCGAAATACAACACTTTTAAAAACGCCAAATATCAATTATATATTTTTAAAATATAACAAATATTTCGTTTATATCCAATATAAAAAACATTATACTAAAAAACACAATAAACTTGAATTAATTCATAAAAACTTCTCTTTAGTAAGGAGTTTTCCCTTTGCCAATAAAATTCACAAAGGACAAATAAAAAAGCCCCCCTCCTACTATTAGGAGAGAGGCCATCCCAAAAACCGATTTT
>JBAXTB010000185.1:0-11348 GCA_037130425.1 Bacteroidota bacterium | reverse complement strand
AAGTAAAGGTCTTTTTTTTCTGTATTCTGGACAGCCTACCTTTCAGGGTTTCAAAATCCCTAAGTCAATGACATTGACCTTAATCCTTGTTTTTTAAGAATTTCGCTTAAACATCACAAATTTTCACCGCTTTTTTCAACGACGCCAGCGGATCTTTCCCTGCCGGAATAAACTCCTGCGCCACATAACCCTTGAAACCCGTTTCCAAAATGGCGCGCATAATAGCCGGATAATTCAATTCCTGGCTTTCATCAATTTCATGTCGACCTGGCACACCGGCGGTGTGATAATGCGCAATAAAATTGTGATTATCCCGAATGGTGCGAATCACGTCGCCTTCATCAATTTGCATGTGGTAAATATCGTACAGCAATTTGAAATGTTCCGAGCCGACGGCTTTGCAAAGCGCTACGCCCCAAGGTGTGCGGTCGCACATATTGTCCTTGTGGTCGACCTTGCTGTTGAGCAGTTCCATGCAAATTGTCACGCCGTGTTTTTCTGCCAGTCCGATGATTTTTTTCAAGCCTTCCGCGCTGTTTTTCAGTCCGGTTTCATCGTCCATGCCGTTGCGGTTGCCGCTGAAGCAGATCAGGTTTTTATACCCGGCTTTGGCCACCAACGGAATCATATCTGTGTAATTTTGAATCAGTTTGGCGTGGTATTGTTTGTCGTTCCAGCCGTTTATCAGGTTGATTTCTGCGCCGTTACACATGGAAGAATATAGGCCGTGTTGCTGCAAAACGGGCCAGTCTTTCGGGCCTACCAAATCAATTGCCGTAATGCCCATCGGTTTAACGGCCTTGCACAAATCCTCCAGCGGCATTGAATTGAAGCACCAGCGACAAACCGAGTGGTGTACGTTTCCTTTCAGTTTTGACATAGGATCGTCCGTGTTTTCAGCCATAGCAAAACTTGGCCGGGTCGAAACGGCGGCTAAACTGGCAAGCAGGGTTTTTAATACGCGGCGACGAGTCGGCATGAAGTGTTTTTATTCAGATTCACAGAAAAAAGCATTGGGTAAACAGCCCAAAGGCCCAATTGAATTGGGCGCGGTGAAGGTGCGACAAAATTGAAAAATTTTAGCGGAGATCTTAGAGATTTTTTTGAGAAGGATTTCTCCAATTCAAGTCATACAATACATTAATTAGACATCAATATTAAAAAAAACAAAAAGTTTTTAATTTGCTTGTAAAGATAAAACAAATCTGATATTTTTGTTTTGTAATACGGCTTATGATAAATTTTCCGAATCAATTATTCTAAAACATCCTTGAACCTTAACTTATAAGTGAATATATTTGCAACATTAAACGAATTACCAGAAATAAGTGGCCCATTGGTACGCTACTACTCATTAACTTTTGAAGGCGTATGGAATTTGAAATAACTATATGAAAAAAGGAATAATTAGTCGGTTAAAAGAACGCATCTCCCCTGATACGCATCGTTTTGTTCGCAAAAACTTAGAGATCGCTCAGCGGGTTGCCCATCTTCTGGAACAGCGTAACTGGACTCAACGAGATTTGGCAAACGCCATCGGAAAGTCTGAATCAGAAATCAGCAAGTGGTTGTCAGGGCAACATAACCTTACCCTGAAGAGTATTATATTATTAGAAACCGCGCTCGGATCTGACATTTTGATTACGCCCGATCAGGAAGAAAACATGACCGCGAAACACGCGCCACATAAAACTGCCTTACCGATACCTCAAACTCCTTAGATTTTTTTGGGTAGAATGTGTTGGTAAAGGGTAATCCTCACCCCACCCTACCCAACACATCCAGCAAATTCCCCACAATCCGATTCCTTTCCACCGTCGATTCCGAATTGGAAATCACGCCGCGGCGAATCTTGGTAGACAATCCCTCCCATTGAGCGGCAATCATCAGCATGTCCATATTAAGTTCGGGCAGGTACTTTTCCGTAAATGCAGCGAGTTCCTGAATGGCTTCCTGGCTGTACCCGGAAGCAATGAGTTTGCGTACCCGCGCGACGAGCGCCGCTTTTTCGGTTTGGTCGACCGCGTGTGTTTGATTTACCGGTGCGGCAGGTTCATCCAATTGGATAAAATCAGCGGCATTCAGCATGTCCAGCAATTCAAATCCCACAGCAGCAGCGTGTTCGGCGGCGAGGGGTTGCGAGTTTTGTTTGTCCGTTTCTGATTTGTTTTCGCAAAGGTCTGAAATGCCGCGAATGGCTAAGCCGTGTATCTTGCGATGGCCCTGCAAGGCAGTGGCAAAGCCAATGGCCTCCATTTCGAGGCCCAGGGTATCGTTGTAGTGTTCTTTAATACGTTGGTAAGTCGGGTTGTTGATGCCGGCTACAACCTTGTCGCCGGCAGCAATGGGGCCGATAAAAATAGAAGCCTCGGTTGCGCCGTCGTCGCAGCGTTTTTTCCAATTCCCTTGCCTGCGTACCACCTGCGCGCGGGCGAGCAACTCGCCGCTAAAAGATTCCACCGCCGGACGCGATTTAAAACCGTCGGTGTCTTCTTTGCCGCTTTCGTAGCCGTAAGCCTTGGTGGCAATCAGCACATCGCCGATTTTAACGTCTTTTACCCCACCGGCGATGCCGATAAGGAGCACGATTTGCGGGTTGAATTCGACAATCGCGCGGTCGGTGGCCAACGCCATGTCGATGTTTTTCATGCCGGGTTCGCGCACAATTACCTTGTAGGTATGGTGTTGTCCCGTAAAACTGCCGATGTCAAAAGCGGCAGCATCTTTAAAAATGGTTTCACGTTCGCCGCTCAGGTGTTTGCTTACGGCATCGTATTCAAGGGGTAAAGGCGTCAAAATGAGTACGGTCATACTTGAATTTTATTCCGCGAATGTAGTCACACCAAATTTATCTTGGCAGTCTAAACCGCCAAAATCACAAAAACAAAAAAAATTGAAGAAAAAGGCGGTTTTTGGGGTGGTTTCCGGAAATCTAACAGCTCCACAGCGGGTTGTCCTCGCAACCCTTCTTGCACACATAAGGGGAATTACTAGCCCGTATTATTTAGCGGCTTTCTATAAAACAAGGCTTTTGGGGCCGGTTGGGATTTATTTCTTCTGGGGTTTAGCGGTTTTCAAGATATTCCACACGGTTCTTTCTGAAATACAAAAACGGTTGGCGAGTGTGTCAACGATCTGTGTTTTAGGGCAATTGGGCATTTGGTTCATGTATTCAAACTCTTTTAAAACGGTAAAGCGTTGCAGTTGTACTGATCCTATTAAATCCTGATCGATCAAAAAGGTAACCAATTGCTGTTCACTTTTTTCAATGTCGTGGCGTAAACAAAAGGCTTCAAAACTTTCTTGAAGGTGCTTTTGAAATCGGTCGAGTATGAATTTGCGCGGCTCTCCCATAAATGGTTATTTTAGGTGTTTTACGGTTTTAGTTCATGGTACAATATTCAGGTATTGCGTTTTCATTGACAATGTAAAATCCCCATAATCTCACCGAACTTTTAAGCACTTCTGCAAGATAAATGCTTGCAGAAAACTTAGGATTAAAGGAACTTCCCAAAACACGCAGATTATTAAAATCAAACAAAAATGTTGGTAATCAATTATTTAAAAAATAAATTTTCAAATTAAGTTTAATTTATCTTTTTCATTTTGACACCTCAAATGCTTTCACTAATTTTGTTTTATTTCCCCGAATAAATGTTAACATATAACAACATGCAACATCTCAAATTCTTTTCCTTATTTCAAACATTGCACGAAAAAGAGGTTCCGGGGTTCCTAAAATATTTGAAACTGATGCACGCAGGCGAAGAAGTTGCGTTCAAAGTGTTCGGATACGTCAAAAAGTTTCACCCCCACTTGGAGGAGGACGATAAAAAACTTGAGCTGGATTACGCGTATCGAAAAATATTCGGGCAAGCCATTTCCGAAAAAGGCCGAAAAAACTTACTTAACACATTCTCCGACCTATACTTATGGCTCAAGGATTTTTTATTACAAGAAAAAGTACGACAAGACGCTTCTATTCGGGACATGCTCTGGCTGGGCATTTTACATGAACGGGAATTGAGCAACGAGTTTTCGAAATCCGCTACCCGTTTTTACGAAAGCAAAACCGCCAGTCCCGCCAATAGCATGTCCAATGGCATAACACAAATCATCGCCGCCTATTTTCAGCATCAGTATTTGGTGTTGCCTTCCACAGAACCCGATTTGCCCGCGCTAAACAGTTGCTATCAAACAATCAAGGAAGCCACTGATACCATCTGTTCCAGAATTGACTGCGAAAGAACACACCTAAGTATTATGCAATCACCCCAAACCGACGAAATTAGCCACCTGAACCAGCCTGCCACACCCTTGCGCAAATTGTACACTGAATTAACTCAAATGGCTGGCGCCGATCCGATAATAGAAGAACAACACTTTAATCAGGCATTTCAAATTCTGGCAGACGATGTTGCATTTATAGCGCCAGATGAACGATATATGGTTATTAAATACCTGCGGAATTTTGCGGCCCGTCAACTTATGCGTAAAAATTTGGAAAAATACGGCCCTATTTTGCGTCAAATCAATCAATTTGGCTTAGATAACGAAGCGTTTACGCAAAAAAGCGTCATGTCTGCAACCGAATTTACCAATATTGTTACCATTGCAAGTTCGGCAAAAGACTTTGACTGGGCCGCACAATTCATTCTTACAAAAGCGCATTTACTCGCTACAGGCATTCGAAATGATACTGTATTGTTAGCAAAGGCTGTTCTCGCATTAGAACAAGAAAAATATAAAGCAGTGTGGCAACAACTCGAAACCGTTACATTTGATAAACCGACAGACTATATTCGTGCAAAATTATTGTTGATGCGCGCCTATTATGAAGACAGGCCCGAACATATTGACCTGCATCAAGTATGCGATCAGTTTGAAAACTGGCTTTATCGGCAACGCAAACAAAAAATGATAAACCAACAGAAGACCTCTTCCTTATTGGGTACCATAGCGGCTGTATTGGGGTTTGTGCAGATATTTAAGTTGCTGATAAATGAGCGTTTGGAACATGACGTTTTGTTTGAACGGATCCATAAAACCTCGCCATTGGTGCTGGATCAATGGCTATTATTAAAATTATCGGATTATAAAGCCAGGTATGCCCCTCGCAAAAAACGCATATAAGGAACATAACCAGTGCTGCACCTGGCAGGTACACGCCGGGTGCAGCACGAAGTTTCGATCTTTAGCAAATAACTAATTCGTCGATAATAACATATTCCGAACTGCCATCTGCACACACAGTGCTGAAATAAAACCGATAGTTACCGGCTTCCAACCCGGAAAATGTAAAAGAATTGGTCGCTGTGTTAAAAACAGCACTGCTTGTGTTGTTGTCTTTCCGAACATACCACACATTGTAGGAAGCAGCGCCGCTCACAGGGCCCCACGCGAAAGAAATTGAGCCGGAGCCTTGGCCTGTTTTTGATACATTGGGCGTAGGGCAGGCAAGTTCCGTCGCCACCGGTGTTACATTGGAACTGATTCCGGGTACAGCCGGAACAAGCAGCAGGAGCACGATTGTCAGTTTTAAGACCAACTGAAAGCCTTGTTTGATTTCGTTTTTCATCATCGAAAAGTTTGGAATGAGTGATTCGATGACAGCCCGAATGAGGCCAGGGTGGGACCCCGCAAATCCGTCACTGTCATCTTTGTTGACAGTGCAAAAGTGCGGGAGGCTGCAAAAACCTTTTACAAATACTTGATATACAAACGTTTATGTAAATTAACCTAAATTTATAAAAATTTATAACAGCAAAACCTGTTTAGGAAGCAGCGCCTTCCAAAAAAACATAGCCTTTTTGCTAATATTTCAATTTCGTAGCCCCATTCGTAAACAACTGCATAGATTCATAGTATTTACGAAATAAATGCGCGTTCTCTTTTTTCGTAATCTCCATTACCGGGCAGTCGGCCCGTTTTACCCCGTATAGATAAGGCGAAACCATCATTTGAGCGCCTTCTTTTTCGCCGCCGTCGACGACAAAAAACAAGTTATAAGGAATATGTTTGTATAGGAATATTTCAAATTTCCCACTTAATTTCATGGCCTCAAATTCGGCGCACACAACCTTTAGTTTTTTAATAACCGTCTTAATATCCTCAATCGCATCTTTTTCTGTTGCCTGCGCCCGCGCGCGATCTTCAAAATAAATACGCGCCTCCTGCGATTCCGGATCAAGTAAATACCCTTTTACATTGACCCCCTTTTTCAACAAATCAATCATCGGCTGCCGATAAGCAGTCTCTTTTTGAGAAAAGAAATAACTTGAAAATGAGTTTAATCGAACGCCAACCTCTATCACTTCCTTTTTGGCGTTGGCAAAAAATGCCGTTTTCTGCTGCGTGGAAACACGCCCGTCATGCAAATCGATTCCGAGTGCTGATGACGGGGCGCCCTGGTGTTCAGGCACCAATTCTGGAACCCAGTTTGGCGTATTTTTAGGAAAATAGTCGAGTTGATCGACATTAAATGCCATATCCAGTTCCCTTTCAATCAGGAGATGAATACCTTTTGCCGCCGTACTCAGCGTTTGTAATCCGACCGGGCGGCCATTTACGACATTAATTATATTGGAAAAAGAAGCAGTAGAAACACTAAATCCAAGGATTCCGAGCTTGTTTACTACGGTACGTTGTCCATAAAGCAATTTTTCGTGCAAATGAACCATGCCCTTGCGGACAATAATTTGGAGGCGTTCTTCTTTCGTTAGTTCGGGCATAACACAGGGCGTATTATTTGGAGGCTAAGGTAAGAGGAATGTTGGAAACAAATTCAATACATATTACCTTAGCCGGTAAAAAAATGTCTGAATATTTTACAATTTGGCTTGATCTATGTATCGCAATCTTTCTATTTATCCCTTCTATTATTTACCATTTAAAGGATGAGCATACAAAATCCCTTATTTGGCTGGTCTTGGCGGCAATTATGTTGCGAATGCTGATGATTACCCTGGATCCTTTTTTGCACGAATGGGATGAACGTTATCATGCTTTAGTTGCAAAGCATTTGATGCAACATCCTTTTATACCTACCTTAAGGGAAAACCCTGTACTTGATTATGATTATAAAATGTGGTGTTGCAACCATATTTGGCTGCATAAACAACCCCTTTTCTTGTGGCAAATGGCCTTGTCCATGGAAGTATTTGGCGTAAATTTAATCGGACTCAGGTTTCCGGACGTTGTAATGGGAGGGATTGGAGTTTATTTTGTTTATCGAATTGCACAAATTTGGACGGGATCAATCAATACGGCATGGTTAAGCGCACTTTTGTATGCTACAGCAAATTTTTTCCTTGAATTGTCATCTGGCAGGTACGCACTCGACCACAATGATCTGGCTTTTTCGTTCTATGTAACGGGAAGTATTTGGGCATTCTGCGAGTATTTAAACAAGAAGTCATGGAAGTATGTAATATTGATTGGTGTTCTTGCCGGAGCCGCCATTTTAATCAAATGGTTAACGGGGCTGTTAATGTTTGGCGGTTGGTTTTTATATATCATTTTAGATTCAAATAAGCGATCAAACTGGAAAAATTACATTCACCTATTAGTATCCTTAGTGATTTGTATAGCAGTCTTTGCACCGTGGCAATTTTATATTATGAACGCTTTTCCCGAAGAGGCAGCCTGGGAGTATGAATATAGCCGAAAACATATAACAGAGGTATTGGGGAATGGGAATGGCGTATTTTTTCACCTCAAATTTATAGAAGCAATATACGGGGGGCCTTTTCTGGCTTTTATTTTTATCGGTATTTGGCAATCGTTTAAAAGGATAAAAGACCACGCATTAACAGTTTCAATGCTGGCAATGATTCTTGTGGTATATGTATTTTTTTCAATATTTGTTGAAACTAAAATGGGCGCATTCACAGTACCCGTTTCGGCATTATTGTATTCACTAATAGCAATGGGAATGAACTATAGTATAGATTGGTTTGGAAACAAAACATCGCATCGGTTAAAAAAATACTTAGCCTTCCTTTTCGTATTAGTCATACTTGTATCTATGAAGCCATGGTCGATTGCTAAAAATAGAAATGAAAAAAACAATCCGACTCGATCTGCTAAAATTCACAATACAGAAATATATAAAAACCTTCAAACGCAAGTACCCTCCGACTACCTAATCATCAACTGCAAAGAGTTGGAAGATGTAGACCTTATGTTTTGGCAACCCAACAATGCTTATCAGTGGTACCCCAAGCCCGAAGAAATACAAGATTTACTTAGGAAAGGTTATAAAATTGCCGCATTTAAAAGCCACACGAATCAGACATTGCCGGAATATATTCAAAAAAACCCGGATATAAAGATTATCGATTTGGAAATACATTAGAAGATGGAGCAGTCGCAAAACAAATTTCCGCACGCTTGAAGGAATGTAATTTTAAGATCGTAAACCCTACATTTGCAGCCTTTACGAATCGATTATTATGGAAATACTTTATTACACGGAGCTGGATTACGCCAAAGTCAAAAAGAACTTCAACAAAGTAGTCGAGTACCTCAAAAACGACAATTTTGCCGGGGCTGAAGTCAAAAAAATGAGCAATACCGGTTACTATCGTGCCAAATTGGACGAGGAAAACCGCTTGCTATTCAAATTCGCCCGCTACGAAGGCCGCGCTTACCTTTTGCTTCTGGAAGTGATTCTCCACCACAACTACCGCGATTCTCGTTTCCTCAACGGCGCCGTAATCGACGAGTCAAAAATTGAACCGGTCGCCAAGCCCGAACAGGTAGCCGATACCGACATTGCGCCTTTGCCCTACATCAACCCCCGCTCCACGCAATTCCACCTGTTGGATAAAGTGATTTCTTTCGACGACGATCAGCAGCAGGTATTCCAATTGCCTACCCCGCTGATCGTGATCGGTTCGGCTGGCAGCGGTAAAACAGCGCTGACCTTAGAAAAAATTAAAACCCTGCGCGGGAATATCCTGTATATCACCCTGTCGCCATACTTAGTAGAAAACTCAGCCAACCTGTACTATTCTTTCCAATACCGCAACGAAGACCAGGAAATAGACTTTCTATCGTTTAAAGAATACATTGAGACCTTGCAAATTCCGTTGGGCCGCGAGATCAATTTCCGGGCTTTTGACGGGTGGTTTACCCGGCACCGCAATACCGTTAAAATTCGGGACAGCTACAAACTCTACGAAGAATTCAAGGGCGTGCTCACGGGCATGAACGTTGAAAAAGAGTATCTTAGTCGTGCCGATTATTTGGCGTTGGGCGTACGCCAATCGGTGTTCCTCGCCGACGAACGCGAACAAGTGTATGACCTGTTTGAAAAATACCTGCAATTCCTTGCAGATAGCAACTATTACGACCTCAACATGGTGGCCTATCGCTGGCAACCACTTTGCAAACCCAAATACGATTTTATCATCGTGGACGAGGTGCAGGACCTGACCAACGTTCAACTTTTCCTCCTCCTAAAATCGCTGAAAACGCCCGGCCAGTTTGTGCTTTGCGGCGACTCCAACCAGATCGTACACCCCAATTTTTTCTCCTGGTCCAATGTAAAAACCATGTTTTACACCCAGGACGGTTTGGACAACGAAGTGCGTATCCTGCGCACCAATTACCGCAATTCACCCCAGGTGACGGACATCGCCAACAAACTGCTCAAAATCAAAAATGCCCGTTTCGGCTCCATCGACCGCGAAAGCACATACTTGGTGAATCCCATTTCAACCAAAACCGGCGAAGTGGTTTGCCTGCCCGACAATGCCAAAATCAAACAGGAACTCAACCAAAAAACACGCAATTCCACTCAGTTTGCCGTGGTTGTGATGAGCAATGAGGACAAAGCCGAGGCCCAGAAAATTTTCCAAACCCCCTTGCTTTTTTCTGTACAGGAGGCCAAAGGCTTAGAGTACGAAAACATTATCCTGCTCAATTTCATCGCGCATAAATCCCGCGAATTTATAGAAATCACGCAGGGCGTAAGCCGCGCCGACGTAGAAACCGAAGACCTCCGTTATGCCCGCGCAAAAGACAAAACCGACAAATCGCTTGACGCCTATAAATTCTACATCAACTCCTTTTATGTGGCCATGACGCGCGCGGTGCGCAACCTGTACGTTGTAGAAAATAACCACAAACACCCGCTGCTCGAATTGTTGGGCTTTGCCAACCTGCGCCAAAACTTGGACATGAAGGAGCAAAAGTCTTCCCTCGATGAATGGCAGCGCGAGGCCCGCCGCCTCGAAATGCAGGGCAAAACCGAACAAGCCGACCTGATCCGCCACAACATACTCGGCAACCAAAAAACGCCCTGGACGCCCATCACCTGGGAAGAACTCAAAAACCTGAAAATCGAGGCGCTCCAACCCGATCTGTTCAACAAAAAAGCCAAAGATCGGCTCTTCGATTTCGCACTGATATACAACGATTTCGACATCATCCGCCAACTTTCCGAACTCAAATACCGCCGCGCCGACCGGCATGAGGCAGAACGCAGCTCCATTTTCCGCCGCGTATATGCCCCTTACAGCGCTGATGACGTGAAAAAAGTGACCGAAAACATCAAAAAATATGGCGTAGACTACCGCGATGAGTTCAACATGACCCCACTCTTGGCCGCCCTGAAAACCGGCGCCAACAAGGTCACCGACTTTCTGCTGGAGCAAGGCGCAAAACTCGATGTAGCAGACAACCTCGGTATCAATCCTTTCCTCATGGCGCTGCAACAGGCCCATACCAACGACAATTTTCTGAAAAACCGCATACCGGTGCTTTATACCAAGTTACAACCCGATTCGGTAAAAGTGAAAGTTGACAACCATTTGGTAAAGATCAGCGCTCGAAGCGCCGAGTTTTTTCTGCTGCATAATTTCATCGCAACCCAGACCCAGTTGGTGATGAAAAAAAAGGATTTGGAAGACGGTGGCCTTAGCATGGATGATGTAACCGTCATTTGCGCAAAATTTCCGGATACCATCTTGCCCGAATTCCGCAAAAAACGGCAATACCTCAATTCCATTCTCTCTAAAAACGAAATTGACCGGGACGATCCGTACAACAAAAAACTGTTTCTCCGAATCGGCCGAGGCGTTTATGTGCTCAATCCTGATCTGGAGATATTAATTGCTGAAGGCCAGTGGATGAACGTGTACGACATGATGTTCACGGAAAAAATAACGCGCGCACGCAATGAGGCCAGCAAACAAGAAGCCCTGTTGCGGTTTCAGCAGCAGCAAGCAGAAAAACGGGAGATCGCGCGCGCTAAAGAGGAGGCTGAACAAAAACGGCGTATGGAGGAATGGAATAAACGGTGGAAGTGGTAAAAGCGTTGCTTGCGTGAAATGTTCGACAGT
>JBAXTB010000184.1:0-11371 GCA_037130425.1 Bacteroidota bacterium | reverse complement strand
ACTTTTATTAATCTTATAAAGAATCAATGGCGCGCATTTCATCCAAGGCCTTATAATTCGTCAGGTCGTGCATAGAAGGAACGACGGAAATATACCCGTTTTCCAAAGCCCAAATATCGGTATCGTCGGCATGATCCTGGTTCAAAAATTCACCCGACAACCAATAGTAAGGCTGGCCGGAAGGATCGCGACCTTCCACAAATTTTTCAATCCAACGGGCTTCTGCCTGGCGACTAATCCGAAAGCCCTTGATTTCATGCGCCGGAAGTTTGGGAATATTGACATTCAATAAGTTACCGTAAGGAAACGGGTTTTCAAGCGCGTATTCCATCAATTTCCGTCCCCATATTTTCGAAGGTTCAAAATCCGCCTCAAAACTGAAATTCAGCAAGGAAAAACCGATGCTTTTGATCCCTTCCAAGGCTGCTTCCATCGCGGCCGACAAGGTGCCGGAATAGATGATGTTGATGGAGGCATTGCTGCCGTGGTTGATGCCCGACACGCACAAATCTATCTTACGGTCTTTCAGCACCACGTGTTTGGCCAATTTCACACAGTCCACCGGCGTACCCGAACATTCCCAGGCTTCGATACCGGGAAAAACCTTGACTTTATTCAATCGCAAGGGTTCGTGGATGGTTATGGCATGGCCTTTGCCGCTTTGTGGAGAATCGGGCGCTACGACGACCACCTCGCCGAGAGAAGTGGCTATTTCGACCAGCGCGCGAATGCCGGGCGCTACGATGCCATCATCATTGGTAACTAAAATCAAAGGTTTTGTCATGTTGCAAAAGTAACAGACAAGCGGTAAATCCAAATATTAAATCTATACAATTTGCGTTATTGTGATGTCCGACCGATGAAAATAACCTGGGATTGCCCCATTTTTGCACTGAAAAATAATATTTTGTTGATACAAAATCATTTTATTAAAACTTTTAGGCTAAACTTGCAGATTCTTTCCATGCATATACGCCGTCGCAATAGGTTCAGTTTTAACTATTTTGACCATTTTAAAGCCAATATTGCTTTGGCGTATAAACACTTGGAAACAACAGCTTTGTTGCAAATGCCGGTTTTTCAAACACCAATCCTTTCCACCAAACATTTTGTTATGAAACGCTTCTTGGTTTTCATTTTGATGACCTCTACCTCGTTTTTGCTTTCAGCACAGGCCCCTTACTACATGTTGTTCAATACGAATTGCATGGACCAACTCGAATATAAATTTACCTACCTCGGTACGGTTCAAAATACTTATTCGGTGAAAGCAAGCGCCAACGAACAGTTCTTGCTTAATGCCGCCAACGAGGGCATTCTCTCCCCTACCCTTCCCAAAGACGCCGCCAACTGCCGCCAAATGAGCATGTCGCAGGAACTTCTCGACATGATTAACAATCATACGCGCAGTGTGTACATGGTACATCAGCGCCAGCAAGGCGATTATCTGTTGATGCCCATTATTTCGGCTACGCACGTAGTCCGGAACGGCGCTTTTTACATGTTTACGGCCGCCAATTTTTCATTTGCGCTTGATACGACCCATTTGGTGAATGAAACCAATTTGGCTACCGGCAAATCGCAGTCCAATGTGTATTTCACCGGCATGAAATTCCGCGACTGCCGCATTGAATATTCTTTCCGCCGGGAACCCACCAAACCAAAAGGCGAACGCGCTGATTTTGAGTTTATTCCAGGCATCGGTATTTCCAGCGAACGCAGCGGACTAAATGCCACGGAGGCCGAAACCAACCATGTTCGCTTGTTGAAAGTGGACGGACTGGCCTTGGACGACTATATTTCCACCGGCTGCGGCAACCGCCCGTCGCAGGCCGGCAGCACGATTTCGCCTTACACGCCTGCTGTTGATTACGGCAACACGCAACCTTACGGCCCAACGCCGTACAAAGAGCCGAACAAAGAGGATTACGCCATTCAAAATAAAAAGCAGCCCCAGCAAGCGGGCGGCGCAGGCACAGGTTTTGCCGATTGTCCGGAGCAACCCGGCAAAGGCTACCACATCGTTCAATCTGGCGATAATTTGAAGGCGATTGCCCGCACTTATGGTAAAAATGAGGCCGACTTGATCAAATGGAACCAAATAAAAAATCCAAACAGGATCGAAATTTGTCAAAAAATTTGGCTGCAAAAACCAATTCCTGCTCAAAAGTCGAATGTTGTTTCAAAAGGTGAAACGGCGGTAAAAACAACTGCCAAACCGCTGCAAAGCAATACCAGAAAGGTTGTGGATCAGTCGCAATACTGGAACAATAAAAACGGTACGCCAAACCCCTCGCAATATTCCACCAACACAGCTGCGCCTACGCCTGAATATTACGGGCCGGCCAATAAAACAACCACTGTTACGACGCCAGTTCCGGCTGTTGCGCCAGTTCAGCCAACCATCCATAAAGTTGTTTCAGGCGATTATCTGTACAAAATTGCCAAGAAATACGGCTGTGCGGAAGAATGTATCCGTCGCGCCAATAAATTCCCGCTCGAAGGCGATATTATGCTTTGGCCCGGACAAGAATTGGTGATCCCGGAATGTACCTGCACGATTCCTTCCGGAGCAGCGAAACCAAGCGCGCCCGCCCCTGCCAAAACGCAGCCGGTCGCTCCGACCAACACCGACAATTATCCGCAGCAGTACAATACAACACCTGAAACCGGCGCCAAGCCGCAACCGGCCAACACCGGTAGTAATTTTATCGAAAAACCACAGTCAACGGATTCTGCCAAAGATGATTCCGGTTCATATTTCACGGAACATATCGTAGCAGTAGGTGAAACGCTCAACTCCATTGCGTATCGCTACCGTGTCAGCGCTGCGGAACTTGCACAATTGAACGGTATTAGTCCGACGGAACAATTGATTGCGGGCAAACGCTTGTTGATTCCGCATAAGAATTAAGCGCCTACGCTTTACCTCGGAGAGGTTTAACATTGGTAGAAATGATTGATTATAAAGCGGTTACGGCCTCGGAGAGGTCGCACATTGGTTTTGGGCATTCCCTTAAAATAAACCAACGTTAGACCTCTCCGAGGTCTGGTAACAACCTGATAATCAATCTCTACCAATGTTAAACCTCTCCGAGGTCAAATGTAGCTCGTCAGATATTAAAAAATCGCGCTCTAATCAAGGATGATTTCGTTTCAAAATCCCTGAGTAAGTGATCCCTGACAATACGTTCGTTTTGAGGTGTACGAAGGATTTGTTTTGGCTCCATATTTCCATCGCCATAAGTAAAACCAAGTCCAACGCTTGTCATGTCGGAACGCAGTGTAGACACCTACACAAGCCAGATTACGTCGAAATACCTTGAAAAACACTCAAAAGCCGGGTTTGTGTAGTTGCCTCCGTAAACTACGGCATGACAAGCGTTAGGCTTGGTATCTTGACAATGGTACGATGATTCGAAAATCAATGTTTGAAAATCCTTCGTGTACGCCTAACGCTAAAACCTCAAATTCAACGACAACATCCAATTCCTGCCTGACTGTGGGAAATAACCGGTTTGGTTGTACACGCCGTTGCCTTCCAGCCTCGTGTACGCATCATCTCCGCGCGCGTCATAGCCGTTTGAAATGTAGCGGTATGTCCAGCCGTTGGCGCTATAATGCGCGTCAAACAGGTTGTTGACGGCAAAAATGAGGCTTAAATTCTCCCCTACCACAGATTTCAAATCATAATTCAGGCGCAAATTGCTAAAGAAATAAGCCTTTAAAATGGTTTGTTCATTTCCGGTATTATCCAAATACTGCTTGCCAACGTATTTGCCGGAAAGCGAAACGGACAAATCCTGTTTTCGTACATTTTTCAACACATTAAAGGTCATTTCAGCGCCGGAAATTAAAGCGGGCGAAAATGCAATCGGCGTGTTGTTGTACGTGACGCTTTCCTGTGCTTGCGTGTCCCAGTTATCAACATACGCGGTAAAGGATTTCACGGTATTTTTACTGAATGCGGCGTTGCCACTGACGGTAAATAATGAACCGAGATCCACTTTACCTTCTAATTCCAACCCCGCCCGGTAACTTTCCGGCACATTGGTACGGATATAAGCGCCCACGTCATTGATGCGCCCGTCCAGCACCAATTGGTCGCGGTAGTACATCCAGAAAAAGTTGGCGGATGCTTTCCAGACATCTCCACCCGTTTTGAGTCCGGCTTCGAGGTCGTACATGCGTTCCGCGCGCGGGCGACTTGCCGGTGTTGATTGGGTATAATCATCGCGGTTGGGTTCGCGGTTGCCGATGCCGGCAAACAATTGTGCGCTCCAGGCAGGCATAAATTGCCAACTCAGTCCAGCCTTTGGGTTAAAAAACGCCAACGTAACCGATTGATTTACATTGTTTAAATTTTGGTTAAAGCCCAAAAACCGGTATTGCAAGGCGCGGTATTGCAGGTCAACAAAGGCTGAAAAGCCGTGGTTGAAATTTAATTCCATTTTATAAAACAGGTTTCCGTCTGTCTTACCCGCATCGTCGCTGTAATACCGAAAATCTTTTGGAACCTTGGAGGATGCTACCCAGTTCAATTCGCCGAAATGCTTTCCCTGATAATGGTTAAGTCCGCCGCCCAGCATAAACAAGGGTGATGAAGAAAAGACCGCAAGTTGCTTCACGGGCGTCCAACGCAAGGCAAATGTACCGCCGTAAAACCGGTTGTCGAGCCACAAGCGCCGCACCAAATCCGTGGTCTGAACCGTGGAATCTATTGAAGACCACGAAGTTAACCCATAATTGGCAAAACCCTGATTTGACTTATATTGTTCATAATAACCAAAACCGCGCGTGTAATGTCCGTTTAACTGCAAGGCCCACGCGCGGTTTGGTTGCAATTTGTAATGCAGTAAAAAATGCTGCTGCGTGTAATGATCCACTTGATCCGGATAGGGCGAACCGGGACGTTCGATGCCGGCCGTATTGAAGGTACGCAAAGCAGGATCATCAATGTATTGGGCGGGCACGCCGTTCCAAGCCTGGTAGGTGATTTCATTGCCCGACAAAAAATGCGCCTGCAGGGATTGTTTGTCGTCGATGTAAGCGCCGGTGAAATGTGCCGATTTCAAATCAACTTTGGCGCGGTCAATATAACCATCGGAATGAATGGACGATAAGCGACCCGTAAAGGCAAATTTGCCGTTGAGCAAGCCCGTTCCGGTGTAAATGGAATTTTTGCGGGCATTAAAAGAACCAATACTGTTGGACAACAAGGCAAAAGGCTGCGGATCAATTTTGGAAAGGTCTAAATTAACCGTTGCGCCGAATGCGCCCGCGCCGTTGGTGCTGCTGCCAACCCCGCGTTGCACCTGAATTTCGGCGGCCGAAGCAGCCAAATCGGGCAAATCGACCCAATAAACGCCCTGACTTTCGGCGTCGTTGAGCGGCACGCCGTTGATGGTCACGTTCACACGCGTGGGGTCGCTCCCGCGTATGCGCATACCCGTGTACCCGATGCCGGTGCCGCCATCCGAGCTTTCAACCAAGGACGGAACGCCCGTGAGCAGGTACGGAACATCCTGCGCCTGGTACATTTTGGCAATTGCCGCAGCGTTGAGGTTGGTGTGCGGCGCCGGGCTGTTGTTGCTCGCGCGCGTCGATTGAATGACGACGGTCCGCAACAAAGCCGTGTCTGGAAGCGCTTTTTGAGCGTTCAGACAGAATGGTAAAGTTAACAGGAGCAAAAGAAAGAAAAAGGAAGTAAAGACTGGTTTTGAGGTAAAGCGCTGTGTAGCAAAAGTGAAGAAAAACATTAAAAAAAGTTGATGGTGTGAAACATCGCAAACGTGGGTGTTTCGCTTGCGTAGTGCTTCCACTACCCGCTCATGTCCCTTTCCGGCATTACCCGGACAGGTTCGATGGGTATAATCTCAGCCGAAGAAGGGATTACAAGTCCCCGCTCTGACACCCCAATGAGTGCGCTATACGCCGCCGCCATCTGCTTTGGCGTATAAAAATTTGCGCAATGGGCCGCAAATGTCAGGAAAGGCTTTGAATTATTTGCAAGGTTTTTTCTAAACGCTGCGAAAGGGGGCCTTGAAGGATACAATAATCAGCCTGAATGCGGTCAAGCAGGTTTTGATACAGGTTGAAAAGGGCCTCGCGTGCGTGCGGGTGCTCGCGTAAAGGATCGGGCGCCCAGGCGAAATCAGGCGCACAGAGGAAATAATACGTTTTGATGTGAGGATCAGATACTTTAAACAAGTGTTGCAGTTGCGCTGTTTTATCGGCCGAAAAGCGTTCCGGGAATCCGAATTGCTCCCAAACATTGATGACCGTCCAATCGGTATCGCAAATCAGGAATTTTTCAGCGCGTTGTGCGTACCAGTTTTCCCAGGCAAATTGACCGCGCGCTATGATCGCAAGATCCTCATATTGATAAGGCCGATTGAGGGCAGCCACGTAAAAACGCGCAAATTCGGGCGTCCAAACCGTTTGTAAAACCTCTGCAAGCGCTTGGGCCAAGGTCGTTTTACCCGAAGATTCGGGCCCCGTGAGCACAATTTTAAAAAAACATTGTTTATTCATCAAATCTTTCTGAATCACTTATGACGGCTATACCTTTGTGGCAGCCGCCGAGCCGACAAATCCGTTTGCAACATGCACAGCATTGAACCGCACTTCATTTGGCGCGATGATTACATCGCTTCCGAAGATTCTCGTTCGCCGTTTTACGGACGCAAATACAGTGAATTTTCATATACGCACCAACTTTACAACTATTTTTTGCACCCCCAGTGGGATGAATTTGGTTCATCTACCTTATATGGGAAAATTCTTTATGCCGATTACATTGAAGGATATGCTTTAATTGAACTGATCGGCGAATGGAATGATACTTTGCACAATGATATTATGTACCTCAAACGCAACTTAGCCGACCGATTAATGTCGGAAGGTATTTATAAATTTGCGTTCTTTTGCGATAATGTCCTTAACTTTCATGGTTCAGATGATGACTATTACGCCGAATGGGCCGAGGAAGTACACGAAGAAGGCGGCTGGATCGTTTTTATCAATACGCGCCTGCACGTAGAGGAGGAAATGCACGATTCGCGCTTGCAACATTATGTGCATTTCGGCGAAGACTATAACGATATTGTTTGGCGCTCGCAAAAACCGCCGATTGTGTTCCAGATTTTGGATGCGATGGTGGAGGGACGGGTGAAAAGGGTTTGACGGGAGACGGTGGACGGGAGACGGTGGACGGTGGACGGTGGACGGTTTTGTAACGAAAGCCCTGAAAGGGCGTAATCATCAGCATTGGGCAACGCCCGATGCGAAAAAACGATGGACGGTGGCGTTGATTCAGTTTTCTCGGGATTTTATACCAAGCGCCCTCTGTTCGATATTCGTCTGTTCGATATTCGATATTCATTATTCCTAATCTTTTCCGCCCGTAATCTCATGCAAGTTTACAAACGATTCGTTAATCGAAGTGGTCGGCAAAAGAAATAAACAGTAGCAGCGTTTTTTGGCCGATCAGAACAAAACCAATCCACATGACGGTGAAAAAACGCCACTTCCTATCCCAAAACAACCGCTTACGCGCATTTTTGCCTTTTTTATTTTTCATCTCCTTTTTGCTTCCACAGCAGACCTGGGCGCAGGCCGTTGAAAATTGCAACAACGGCATCGACGATGACGGCGACGGCCTGATCGACTGTTACGACCAGGATTGTACCTGCACGGGTCAGTGTGATGATTTTTACTACCAAACCTGCGACGCCAATTGTTTTTATATCCCGCCTTGCGGCCAGATTTCCCTTGGTATTCAATGGGTCGGGCAAGCGGAAACAGGCACGTATTCCACTTTAGTTGCCGGCGATATGGACAAAGACGGCATCCCGGATATTGTGACTTACCGGGTGGAAAAACCGGATTTATACATCATTGACGGGGCCACGGGCGCAACCAAAGTACATATCATTTGCCCATCTGATTTTGCCGGCGGAACAGCGCCCGCCATCGCCGACCTTGACCACGACGGGTACGGTGAAATTGTCATAGTAGCCAATGACCGTTACCTGCGTTGTTACGAACACGATGGAACCTTGAAATACACGAGCGCCATACAAGTGGGTTATGACCAGCGTTACCGTTTTTCGGTGCCGAATATCGCCGATTTTGACCATGATGGTTGGGCGGAAGTAAATATTGGCAATCAGGTATTTAACGGTCAAACCGGCGCGCTGTTGGCAGAAGGCGGCCCAAACGTTTCCGCCGGCGAACATCCCTTGCGCAAGGCCAATGGGTTTTCGTTTAATTCCACGGTGGCAATTGACGCGCTGCCCGATAGTTTTTGCCCGGATTGCGACGGATTGGAAATCGTGGCAGGCAATGAGGTCTTGTCCGTCAATTTAATCACGGGCGTTGTTGCGCCGGTGGTTACGGTCGCCCCACCCTATTTGGATGGCTTTACGAGTGTGGCCGACATTGACCGGGACGGCGATTTGGATGCCGTGGTGCAAAGCCGGAAAAATGGCTGGAACACCTTATATGCCTGGGATTTAAAAACGGGTACCGTTATTCGGGAATTCAAATTGCTCAATAACTGGCAGGAAGGCGCATCAAGGGTAAATATTGCCGATTTGAATGGCGATGGAAAATTAGAGTTTTCATTTGTCAGTTACCCCTATTTGTATGCGTTGAAGAACGATTTTACGCTGATGTGGACGGTTGGCACCAACGACGCCTCCGCCATTACCTGTTCCAGCGTGTTTGATTTTTGCGGCGACGGCTCGGCGGATGTAATTTATCGCGGACAGTCTTTTTTGCAGATTATCGACGGCAAAACAGGTTTGGTTAGCTGGCAGGACAATTGCACTTCGCTGACACATATCGAAAACCCCTTAGTATTAGACGTTGATAATGATGGGCAAACAGAAATTGTAATCGAATGCGGCACCAACGGTTCCTTAGACAACGGTACGGTGGTTGCTTATGAGGCGATTGGTACGCCGGGCATTGCGTCGCGCAAGGTTTGGAACCAGCACGGCTATTTTAATACCAACATCAATGACGATTTGAGCGTCCCGCGCTACCAGCAAAACCCGAATATCGTTTATGATAGTTTGCGGTTGAATACGTTTATGAACCAATACTTTAACCCAACGTTTCCTTCCCCGAACGGCGCGATCAACCTCACAAGTCTGAGTTGCAAAGGCGATTCTTTGGAGGCCACCCTTACGATTTGCAATGCCGGGGACAATAAATTACCCGCATTAACCCCCATTTCAATATACCGGGGTAATCCGCAAACGACAGCGGCACAATGGCTTGGTGCATTGCCCATCGGATTTGTCCTTAAACCGGATAGTTGCAAAACCTTGACATTCCGTTTTCCCCGTATTGTATCCGATTCTGTGTTTATTGTATTAAATGACAACCATTCAAAACCGACGCCGTTCAATTTGGCCCATGATTTCCCGGTAACAACCATCGGCGAGTGTACGTTTACAGATAACATTGTTGGATTGAAGTTTTTATATGACCCGGCTTTGGTCAATTTAGGGCCGGATACCGCCATTTGCGACCATACCAGCATCATGGTGCAAGCGGCAGGAAACGATTTGGTTTCCTGGAAATGGCAGGATAACAGCACCATACCAACCCACACGATTTCACAGCCGGGCACTTATTTCGTTACGGCAACCGACATTTGTGGTCTGACACAGGCTGATACCGTTATAGTGACCATTGACAGTAGTACCGTTGTGTCCATTGGCCCTGATTTGGTGATGTGCGCCGGTCAAACTGTATCCGCATCCGAGAGCGGTTTTGATTATTATAAATGGGGGCCGGCAAGTGCTGTGAATTGTCCTACTTGCGCAAGCGTCATTGCAGCGCCGCCAACTTCGGGCATTATTACCTTAGAGGCCGGATTTTCAAACGGCTGCAAAAACCGCGACACCTTGTTTGTGACCGTGCATGATACGTTTAACATTGTGATTGACACGACGATTTGCTTTGGGCGCACCGTGGCCTGGAACGGCCAAACGATTTTCCCGGACAATAGTCGAACCTTTCCGCTCCAAACCATACACGGCTGCGATTCCACCGTGCAAGTGCGCGTGCATGGAACGGCGGTGGGTACCTATAATATTCAGGTTGATTCGTCAGTATGTCTTGGAAAAAAACTCGTTTATGACGGTTTTACCCTTGATCCCGGCGATCATAAAGTATATTTCAAACAAGCAATTACCGGTTGCGATTCCATTATACAACTGAATGTGTTGCCCAAAGACACCTTCAATATATCTGAATCAAGGGTAATTTGTTACGGGGATTCAACGCGTATTCACAATCAAATACAAAATACAAGCGGTATTTATCGTCAAAAATACACGGCATTAGACGGTTGCGACTCGCTACACACCGTTCGTCTTACCGTTTTAGAACCGATTCAATTAGCTGTTGATGCGCAAACCGCTTGTTTTGGAGAAGCAAATGGGTCTGTTTCTGTAAATGTCACCGGAAATGCGCCGCCTTTTAAATACAAATGGATGCCGGGCGGAAGCGCCACACCGACTTTGGAAAATATTGTTTCCGGCGCATACACAGTTACCGTCACGGATGCGAACGACTGCACAGAAACAGCAGGTACGACCGTGACAAATTATCCACCGATCGTATTTACGGCAAGCACGGATTCTGTGCAGTGTTTTGGCCAATCAAACGGCAAAATCAATATTGAAACAAGCAATACAAGCTTAGTTTTTAGTTTGGACGGTACAAACTACCTCCAACAATTGGTTTGGCCTGATTTAAGCGCCGACAATTACAATGTCTTCGCCCAGGATATGTTCGGCTGTGTGGATACCCTTCCGCTTACCGTATCGCAACCGCCGCAGCTGACGCTTGCGCTCCCGCCGGATATTACCGTGTCGCTGGGCGATTCGCTCGCGCTTGATATTCAATCACTTGGCTTACAACCAGTGCTTTTTAAGTGGAACAATCCGGCTTATTTGAGTTGCCTCAACTGTTTGACGCCGGTTACAAAACCATTGACGGACATTGCCTACACGCTCACGGTAACGGATAAAAATGGCTGCACGGCATCTGATTCCATGCGCATCGTTGTGGAACGCATTATCAACGTATTCGTACCCAATATTTTCGCGCCATCTTCTGAAGGCCCAAACCGTTTGTTCAGTCCTGGGTTCGGGGTGGCCATCCAGCGCGTCAAATTGCTCCAGGTGTATGACCGCTGGGGTTCCTTAGTGCATCAGGTGACTGACGCCGCGCCGAATGACACGCATCAGGCCTGGGACGGTCGCGTGCGCGGGAAGGATGCCTTGCCGGGTGTTTATTTGTGGCGCTTGGAACTTGAATTGGTAGACGGAACGATTGTGAAATATCAGGG
>JBAXTB010000183.1:0-11434 GCA_037130425.1 Bacteroidota bacterium | reverse complement strand
ATTTAAGATTTTAGATGGCGCGGTAACGCTTAACATTTCGAAAGGCCAATCCTTTCCAGCAAGCGCCTATTTCCGTTACAAATACGAATAAAGCAACCACAATAACCAGAAATACGCGACTACATCTTAAATCATGTAATCTTAAATCATGTAATCTTAAATCATGTAATCTCAAATCCTTAAATCAATGATATTGGGGTTGAGGGGTGTGGACACGGATGAAACGCTATTTTGCCCCAACCGTGAATTTTCCGATGTAAATTAAATCGCCGTCCTCCTGGCGTTCAATGGTAAAATAGTAGAGGCCGGGTTTCAGGCGGAGTTTGGGCGACAAGGAAAATGCCCACTCACGTGTTGTTCTGCTTTGGGGACTGATTGTTGGAAACAGGTTGAATAATGCCTCGGAATTAGGTTTATTGTTATAAATTTTCAGCAACAGCGGGAATTGTGCAGGATCGGAACTTGCGCTCACCGTACCCTCGAAATTTATATTAATCCGCCCGTTTCTAAGAGCAAAATCCGCCTCAACCCCTGGGCTTTTCATATTTGCCGCGCCATTCGTCGCGCGCACGCCACTACGGACATGATCGTCAAACGCACGGTTGATTGCAAAATCAGCAGGATTGGCCATCGCAATTTGGCGTTCGGGTTTTTTATCCTTTGGTTTGGCCGGCGTGGTCTGAGTATCCTGTATTGCAACCGGCTCGTTCGTTGTGGACGGGGTTGTTTTTATTTCCTCTTTTGCGGGCGTTGCGGGCACAGGTGCAGGTGCGGGCACGCGCGTGAACCAAGTCCAGCCTGC
Organism: Bacteroidota bacterium; assembly: GCA_037130425.1. GTDB lineage: Bacteria > Bacteroidota > Bacteroidia > Chitinophagales > Saprospiraceae > M3007. The sequence goes on along the minus strand of JBAXTB010000183.1, from coordinate 10,632 downwards.
CCATCCCAGCAACAACGCCAGCAATGCGATGCCCGGCCCTTTCAATCGGTCGAAACGACTGGTTGGCGGAGGGGGCGGTGCTTGCGTGATCTCGCGCATCAGGTCGCGGAGTTGCAGTTTTTTAGGATCTTCAAATTCCGCGTGCAATTGTCGGTGCAATTCCACCTCGGCCCGGAAGGCGGGATCAATGGCGATACGAGCCTCCACGGTTTCTTTATCAGTTGCGGGGAGCGTGCCGCTCAGGTATTGCTCTATGAGTTCGTTTGTATCTAAATTTTCCATGATTACTCAAGCGGTTTGAAGTTCCGTGAATGCTGCGTCGTTTTTAATCAGTTCCACTAGCCGGTCTTTGCATTGTGATTTGCGACGCCGGGCGTACCCTTCTCCTGCATATCCCATCTCTACAGCGATGTCCTCCATGCTCATTTTTTGAAAAAAGAGTACAAGCACTTTTTGGCAATCGTCGCCCAATTGGCGCAAGGATCTGTAAAAAAGTTTGCCCCGTTCAGTTTGCAGCAGGTCAACCTCCGCAGATTCGTCGCGTATGTATTTGGCTTGTTCGGGAATTGTTACCTCCTGCGATGATTTTTTTTGCTGCCGGGACAGCCAGATGTTATTGCATACGCTGTGCAGGAAGGTGCTGAATTTGCTGGTGAGTTTAAAATCAGGCTTTTGTGCTTTTTCATATATTACGATCACAGCGTCCTGAAATATGTCTTTGGCGTCGTCTTCCGTGCCGCCGAGGTTGAGGATGAGCCGGCGGATCATCGGGAACAGCTTGACGTACATCTGGTTCAGTGCAGTTCGGTCGCCCGAAAGAATAGCGGGTAGATAGTTGGTGTCTTCCAAAATGGTCAATGTTGTTGGCTGGTGTTTTCATAGGCAAAAATAGTGGTTTGGATTGAGGGTTGTGCGATTATTCTGGGTAAGCTACGGTATTGCGCACGTAGGGCGAAAAGGAACACAGATGACACGGACCTGCGGACACAGATTTCTCTGTTCTTCGGATCAAGTCATCTGTGTTGCTTGCATCCCTGTCATCTGTGTTTTTTGCTTCACTCAATCAACACAAAACCCGCCCAATCATACGCCCCCGGCCGCTTCACCCGCATTTCACGTTGCGTTGTCCGAAACGCCTCCGGTACCGACTGCTTATCCGTCAGCCAATGCTTGTAAAAAGTGGTCATAAAATCCTGCGTGCTTTTATCGTCTACTTTCCATAAAGACATGATGAGGTATTTGGCACCCGCAATTTTGAACGCGCGTTGCAAGCCGAAAACGCCTTCGTTGCCGACAATATCGCCCAAGCCTGTTTCGCAAGCGCTTAGCACCGCGAGTTCAGTTCCGGCGAGGTTCATTTGACTGATTTCGTAGGCGGTGAGGATACCGTCTTCCTTGCCTTCCGGGTGCTTGCCTGTAAGCCAGGCCTGTTTTGCGCCTGCCATAATGAGTCCGGAGCGAATCATGGGATTTTCCGATATTTTAAACACTGGCTCCTGCCCGTCCACCGTCCGCCGTCTACCGTCTACCGTCACAGGATCGGGAAAAAAATACCCGTGGGTGGCTACGTGAATGATCCGAGGGGAGGTTCCTTCTACGCCTAATTGACGAAATGATTCTTCAGTAGCGTATAAACCGGTGTCTACCTGTGCGCGTATGCCTGCGCTTGCGAGTGTTTGCGCGATGCCGCGTACTTCTGTAGCGGTTGCGGGTAAATAGTCTAACACGCCGCCGCGGGAGATGCTGAGGCTGTCGGGTTGGAAGGGGAGTAAGGCGTTGGGTTCAATAATGCGGGATGAAGCGCCCCGGTTCGCGTAAGCCACAGCTGTATCGTTGGATTCGTATCGAATGCCGCCCGCGAGGTAGGCGTTGTCAGAGAAGTTTATAGCGCTGGTATTTGGAACGACTAATTGGCGGGTGCTGCTTACCAAGACAAGTTGGTATTGGTCGCTGAAGGTTTGGCCGGTGCTGTTTTGAATTGCAGATAAATTGATGCGATGCAAAAGACCCGAAGGTGCGCAATAGACGATTTTACTGCCTTTGAGCGCATTTTCGAGCGGTTGCCAGATGAGTTCATAAAGGGATTTTTGGTTGTTTGGGGTGTTGTTTTGCGCGTATAAGGCGTTGATTTTTAAGAAATTATTACCACCTGTAGCGCCTTTGAGTAGCGGAGTGAGTTCTTTTTCTTCGAAAAGTGGGATGAATTGAGGTTGGGAATCTTCGGGTTTTAAGATGAGGGCTGCGTACAAGATACTGTCAGTGAGTTTATAACTTTTATATCGGTAATGCACGAATTCCACCGCGACTGAACCTGGTTTAAGGGAGGCTTGCACATCCTGATATTTCACCTGACGCGTGGTTTGACTATAATTTTTTATGGTGCGGGCAAGTTCTTTTTCGAGGGCATTGGCTTGTGCTTCGAGATCGGGCAAGTTTTTTTGCTCCGCAATAGGCTTGGCATATTCAACTGCAATACGACGGCGGTAGGTGCCAAGTAATTCATATTTGCTTGCGGTCTTTTCATCGGAAAGCGCTAATTTTTTGAACTGATTTATAGAAGACAGCAGAAAGCCTTTAAAAAAAAGGACATTGTCATAGCAAATTCCAGGAAGTTCGTCGGGCTTCTTTGCATACATCCGGGCGTAGGAAAGTTCATTGGATAGGGTATTGGCATAGATATTCACGTATGCGCTAAGTTCTTGTTCAGACAGGTAATGTGTGGCTTGGGTCAAAACTTGTTGTTGCAGACCGATATATTCCTGCTCAACTGCAATGGCTTCCGCGTTTTGTTTGCTGAGAAACAACATCCGAGCATACGAACCGAGGTTCTTGGTATACATCGGATTTTGCGTTCCTAATGCTTCCGCTTGAATTTTTTTGCAAGAAAGGTAAAGTGGCGTAGCTTTATCATATCGTTTTGTTTCGGTATAGAAAGTAGCCATATTTCCCAAAATTTCTGCATATTCCGGATGTTTCTCACCCCATAATTGCGCGCCGATTTCTTTTGATTCCAAGTACAACATTTCCGCCTCTGAATACCGGCCCATATTTTTGTACACATTCGCTAAGTTCATGACAGAGGCTGCGTAGTCGGGGTTTTGTTTCCCAAAAGATTTTTCCCGAATGGCCTTACTTTCAAGGCAAAGTGGCAATGCTTTTTCATATTGGCCCATTTCATTGTACAAGCTCGCCAAATTATTCAACGAAAGTGCGTAAGTAGAATGTTCTTTTCCCAGCATTTTCTCCCGAATCGCGATCACTTCCAAAAATAGCGCCTCAGATTTATTGTATTGCCCAGTGTACTGATAAAAAGCCGCCAGTAGGTTGGCCGATGTCGCATATCCCTGACTTTTTTTACTCAGTGTTTTTTCCCGGATATCTTTTGCCTCAAGCATCAATGGCTCTGCCATGTCGTAGCGACCTGCCTGGGTGTATAAGGTACCCAGGTTATTGATTGCTGTAGCATAGTCAGGGTTATTTTTGCCTAATTTCTTTTCCCGGTAATCGATAACTTCTACATAATATCCCTCTGCTTTTTTGTACTGTCCCCACAAGCGATAAAGGTTGCCTAAAGATGCTAAAGACAATATATAATCAGGGTGGTCTTTACCCAAAACCCGCGCCCGAATATCTTTTGCTTCTAAGGAAAGCGGCTCGGCTCGTTCGTATTGACCGATGATTATAAAATTGTTGGCAAACCCATTCAGATAAAGCGCATAATTCATGTTGTCTTTGCCTGCAACCTGCTCCTGAATTTCAACGGCCTCTTGATAGAGCGGCGCCGATTTATCATATTTACCGGTATTATAATAGAATAAAGCAAGGTTATATGTTGAATTGGCATAATCAATACTATTCTTTCCTGATATTTTTTCAAAGATATTTTTAGCCTCTATCATATATGTTTCTGCGGGGCCGGGGCGTTCGAAAATTGCATTCACTACGCCAAGATGCGAAAGTACTGATGCGTACTCAACAGATTCCTGCTGAGCAAATTGTTCGTATAAGGCTTTGGCCTCTATAAGATATCCTTCCGCTTCTTTGAAACGGCCACTTTTTCGATAAGCAATTCCAAGGGATGCAGCGCATTTGGTATAACGCATATTTCCATTACTTCCTTGTTTTAATATGCTATCCTTCGCCGCCTCACCGGCTTTAATGGCAATGCTGAAGTTGGGTGATTTTTCACAAATCGACAACAAACTGTCTATGACGCGATTGGTTGCAGTCACATTGTCGGTTTGTGCAACTGAATAGAAGGGTGAGAGGCAACATAATATTGCCAAAATCAGGGTAGTTTTCATGCATTCACAATGGTTGTTGGTGAATTATTATATTTTTTGATGGAATAAATAAAAGAAGAATGTAGCTTTAAAACAAAATTATATCAAAATTAAATATAATTTGAAATTTAATAATATTTATAAAATTAATTTCCAATAGATTAGTAAGTTTTGGTTTTTAAAACCAATTTGTGGTGCGTATAATGTATTATTTTTTAAAAAAACGTCTTTACCTGTGTAACGTTTTTCCGGCTGCTCAAATAGATGTTTAATCCCAGGTTGAAAACCTGCTATTTCACCTATTTTAAAACAAACCAACCACACATGAAAAAGGTACACTCTACCGGCATGACGTTTTGCGTCATAGCCGCCCTGGCCATGCTTTGCATCGGCAACATGAACGCCCAAAGTTCCTGGGCTACTTACATTCCGCCATTCGGCGATACCATCGGGATCTCTGATATTGAAGTGGTGAATGAAAACGTCATCTGGGCCGTCGGCGTTCGACTGGGTGTGGATGACTCGCTGTATTATTACGGCATCGCAAACGAAACTTATTACGCGGTTACTGCTGACGGAGGCGCTACCTGGAAAAAGGGCACGGTCCCGATGGGCGCAATCCCGTTTATTGGCAACATCGCGGCTACGGATGCGGGTGCGGCAATCATCATCGGGCTGGATAACTTTGCCAATGCAAAATCGCTTAAAACCACTGATGGCGGCACTACCTGGCTACCAACGAACACCAACTGGGATCCCGTGGCTTCCTGGCCTGATTACATTCATGCGTTCACACCCGCTAAATATTGCGTGATCGGCGACCCGCGCGACGGTGAATTTGAGATTTACAATACGTACAATGCCGGTCAGGTTTGGCAAAAAGTACCCGGCGCCAATATTCCGGATCCGATCGCGGGCGAATTCGGTTTTAACAACGCAGGATGTGCGGTAGGGAACACAATATGGTTCGGAACGAATCAGGGGCGTGTTTATCGCTCTAAAAACAGCGGCATTAGTTGGGAGGCATTTGCCACGCCATTAGGTTCGTCTTTTGGAAATATCTCATTTTCTGATGAAAATAATGGTTTGGCAAGTACCGGTTACGGATTTTCGGCAGGCTCCCAAATGTACAGAACGGCCGATGGCGGCGAAACCTGGACAAAATTGACCAATTTGCCCTATAATGGCGATTTTTTGACTTTTGGCCAGGCAGCATATATTCCGAATCAACCCTACCTCGTACAAGGGCTTACGCCTGGGGGCAACCTCAGCGGCCCTTATGAAACCTGGATCAGCCCCGATCGCGGCGATACCTGGCAGCAAATCAGCAGTGGGGAAATGATCGGCTGGCCTACGTTTATTAGTCCAAAGGTGGGTTGGGCCGGTGAATTCCAGCAACTGAGTCACCCAACCCGCTTGTTTAAATACACGGGTAGCCCGTTGGTCGGCTTGTTTACGCCGAATAAATTAGACGCGGAAATCAGTATCAGCCCTAATCCTGCGAGCGATGTCGCACGCGTGCAGGTGACCGTTTCGGAACCCACCGATTTTCTGCTGCTGTTGAACGATGCTTCGGGTAAATTAATCCAAAATGTAAGCCTTAAAAACACCAGCGAATTTACGCAAACATTTGATTTACAAGCGCTTCCGGCAGGCGTTTATACCCTGAGCGTTTCGACGGCAAAAGGATCGGCGGCGCGGAAGTTTGTGAAAAATAAAGGGTAAAGCGGCTGGTAAATGCTGAAAAGCCAGGATGAGGATACCGGCGTCGGGTAAGGCGCGTGGTTTTTTAAAGTCATTAAAAACAATCGTGAGCCACCCTGAAAATTGGGTTTGGCCCACGATTGTTTTATCTGGGAGCGGGATTTTTCCATTCGCCGCCTGTTTTTCTCAACACGAATTTATTGCTTGCGATCATACTGACAACAAGCTTCCAAATTTTTATACGCTTTATCATTCCCGCGCACCTTGTCCGTATCGTATCCCGCTTTTGCGATGGCTGCATGGATTTTATCTACATCCGTTTTAGCAGGGTTGTAGGTGGCTGTGAACTGGTGGGTTTTCACGTCCCATTTGGCCGTTTTGACGCCTTTTACCTTTTTGGCAGCGGTTTCAATTGTCTTTTTGCACATGCCACAATTGCCCCACACCTCAAATTGAGCGGTCTGAAAATCGCTATTAACAGCAGCGCTTTTTTTTACCATCCCGGAAGTGGCGTCGCCGTTTGCGGTTGGGGTATTTTGTTGGGCGTTTGCTGTGTAGCAAAATAAAATTACAAAGGAAACGAGCATTAAGTTTTTCATATCGGCTAAACGAAAGTTTTGGGCTTTTATTGCATTCAAAAGTTGATGCGGTGTTTGATTCGTTGAACAAAATAGTTAAATCGTATCAGTAGGTCGATTTTCCCGTATTTTTAAATTCAATTTTAAAAATATAGCCGTTTTTTTAAATTCAATTTTAAAAAGACGGATATTTGCACAGTTTTAAACCTTTTGGTCGGTTTTTCAATGATTAAACGAAGCTTATATCCCATCCTGCATCAGCGGCTTTTCAGTGGTAAAGTAATCCTGATACTCGGCCCCCGGCAAGTCGGAAAAACCACCCTTGCGCGACAGATTATGGCTGAATATCCCGACCAAAGCCTTTGGTTAAGCGGCGATGATCCGGAAACCGTGCAGGTATTGCGGCAACCTTCGCTCACCCGTCTCCAATCCCTGGTCGGCACAAAAACCTTGTTGGTTGTTGACGAGGCCCAGCGCATTCCCGGCATCGGCATAACCTTGAAACTCCTGCACGACAATATGCCGGGGCTGCAAATTCTCGCAACCGGTTCTTCTGCCCTTGATCTTGCCGAACAAACCGCCGAGCCGCTCACCGGCCGCAAATGGGAGTACCTGATGTTGCCGCTTTCTTTTGAAGAACTAAGGGCCCATGAGAACCTGATTGCCGAACGCGGGCTTTTGCACCAGCGGCTCGTTTTCGGCGCTTATCCGGAAATTATCAATGCACCCGGTAGCGCGCGCGAACCGCTCAACCTGCTCGCGAATTCTTATTTGTATAAAGACCTTTTCCGCCTCGAACAACTCAAAAAGCCGCAATTGCTTGAAAATATCGTTCGGGCGCTGGCTTTTCAGGTTGGAAATGAGCTTAGTTACAACGAAATCGGACAATTGGTCAGCGCTTCGCCGCAAACGGTTGAAAAATATATCGACCTTCTGGAGAAGGCTTACATCGTGTTTCGTTTACCTGCTTTGAGCCGAAACGAGCGCAATGAAATCCGGAAGAGCCGCAAAATTTATTTCTTCGACAACGGGATCCGGAATGCTGTGATCGGCAATTTTACAGCGGTTGAAAGTCGGACGGATGTTGGCGCGCTTTGGGAAAATTATCTCGTCAGTGAGCGCCGAAAACGCATCGAATACGACCGGAGTTTTGCCCGCGCTTACTTTTGGCGCAGCACCAATCAGCAGGAAATTGATTATGTGGAAGAAATCGACGGGCAATTTCTGGCGGCGGAGTTCAAGTGGAATCCGCAAGCCAAAGTCCGTTTCCCGGCCGCGTTTTTGGAAAATTACGCCGTTCGGCAAACATTGGTCGTAACGCCGGAGAACTACGATGAATTTTTGATGGCTCATTCGGGTGTTTAAAAAATAGTATCGTTCCGGTGGGAAGGTTTTGTATTTTTGATAAAATCCCTTGTCACGTATTCTTCGTGGCATTTTTTTCAGAAATTTGCCTAAAATTATAATATTTATGAGAGTTGAACCTGAATATGGCGCAGTCGGAACTTTTTTCCAAAACCAACCCATTTTTAGAATTCCTAAGTATCAACGTGGATACGCTTGGGACAAGGATGAAATAGAAGATTTTCTACGCGATTTAGAAAAGGTATTTAATGCTCGGAAAGATGGGCAGCCTAAAGGTCACTTTATGGGGGGAATTGTCAGTGTCGAACATAAATTATCGGGCGGGGTCTCACGGCATTGGCATGAACTCGTTGATGGGCAGCAGCGTTTGGCTACCTTTATTTTGTTGGCTACAGCCATCCTCCGTAATTACGAGAAAATTACAGTCGAATCAGGTAAGTTAGGGGATGCGACCAATCAAAAAATTGCCGAAAAGCGTTCTGTCAAGATAAAAGCACGCTTTATTGAGTTTGAGCAAGAAATAAATCGTGTGACGTCTATTCAAAAAGTGATGGAGCTTACAAAGTCAGATGACCTTTATTTTTCATCGCTTATTCATAACCAAAGTTTCACACCTGCCCCAACTTTACGTGATTCGCATAAACGCCTCAAATATGCGTATGATCAAATTCTAAAGACCGTCACCCTTTTATCCTCGGACACCAACGTCATTACTTATCTTGATCATTTGGAAATTTTAGAACAAAATATTGATGAGGACTTTTCTATGCTAAGGATAGTCACATACGATCAAAAAGAAGCCTACACGTTATTTCAGGTATTGAATGATCGAGGTAAAAGCCTCACCGAAGGGGATTTGTTGCGTGCTAAAACTTTGGAATTATTAGAAGGTCATATAGGTCAACAAAATGCAGTTGAGTCATTATGGGATGGAATCCTTGCCGATTCTCCTCGTGAAACGGAGGAATATTTGCGCTGGATTTTTGCTTCCTATCAAGGAATTCGCCCCGGCACATCAACGCTGTTTGATCAATTTCTCAAAGCATTCTACCCACAAAACACATTAACGCTTGTTTCAACTTCTGATGCCGATAATATCCTTTTAAACACGCAGGAAGTTAACCGCGAGATCATCAATTGCCGCAAACTTACCAATGGCGAATGGATTTTTCCATTTGGCCAACCAATTACGGCTTGGGACAGAAATCGCTTGTCGCTTTTAATCAATGAGTTAAAAAACAAAAACAGTATGCCTCTTTTGATGGCAGCTGCTAAATTAGACCACAAAAAATTTGCTGAGGTGGTGAGTGTGATGGAGCGCTTTATGTTTAGGTATGTTATTGTTTGTAAACAGCACCACGACCCTGTTTTAGACCTTGTTCAAAATGAAGCAATGGCAATCCGTAGGAACCCGAGCGGTTATACGCTTGCCAATCTGAAAACTAAATTGCAGGAGTTGTTGGATAAAAAAGCGGATGATACGTTTTTTAAAACATCGCTTGATTCGTTACGTTACAAAGAAAATAACGGAAGTAATAAATCGCTGAAATATTTCCTGATAACGATTGAAGACTATCTTAGATGGTATCGCAACGGCGCTGTAGGGCAGCCGGAGTGTCTGGATAAGTCACGACTTTTTACGTTTGCCGATACGACTATTGAGCATATTTACCCACGCAATGCAAGCGGCGCTGTTTATGATGGAGGGATGGATGATTTAAAAAATACAATCGGCAATTTAACCATTATGGGCCCTTCTGATAACGGTACGGTGGGGAATGACGCGTTCCTGTCAAAACGCCCGATTTACAAGCAATCAACCCCTACCATGAACCATGAAATAGCCAACCTGACTCAATGGGATAGAAGTTCCCTGCTTTTAAGATCTACGGAGTTAAAAGAAATCGCTGCTAAAGTATTTAAAATCAAGTAGGCAATTCCTGTATGGGACTAACCTGCCGCTGCCTTGTCTTGGAACTTGTAGGTTTCATTTCGAGGGCTATCTTATTGCCGTGAATTTTAGAGTTCTCCCGCCCGTTTAAAAATAATTAACATTTATTTCACCCATTCGCCTGCCCTCGTCTGTAACGTATTTTATTTTGGAGTGTCTTTACTGCACCGAACATCCTTAAGCGACTGTCCGATTTTGTGCTCCAAATTGTTCGTTTTTGAACATAAAGTTTTTTTTGAAAATTACCTAAACGATACATTTTCAGGCATTTATGTTTTCGGCACGGAATTAGACCGTATCTTTGCGATGCAATACAAAAGCTACGGAGTTATGAAAACAAAAACAATTTTGCTTGCCATCGTCCTGATGGCAAGCACACATGCCTTGTTTGCACAGGCGCCTGAGTTTTGCGAGAAACTCGATATGCGGGACGCCGCGAACGCCAAATTAGAACTTACCTGCGCTGATTGCGCCGCTATTACGGAAGTTCAATTGTTCGGCGACGGCGTCAGATTCACCGGTATTTACCACGGCGATGCCTGGCAGCGGAAGTTTCCTAAAAACATAGAATTGGTTGCCGGCGATTACACCATTCGCTACAAACAGAACGGCAAAAACTGGAAAACGATGCACTTCTATGTGCCCCGAAACAAACAAGAAACCCTCCTGCTGAACTAGTCAGACAGGAGGGCTTTTATGTTTGTGAAAATAGATTTTTTGCTGCGCTGCGGCTCTTATAAAGTGATTAATG
>JBAXTB010000182.1:0-11481 GCA_037130425.1 Bacteroidota bacterium | reverse complement strand
ATTTACCTGAGCGGCGATTTTTATGAGGATATGGACGCTGATCCCGGCCCGGATGTTTCCATGATTTATGCGGAGGGCGGTATTTCAATATTTATAATCAGCCTTGATTCCGCCGGGAAATTCCGTTGGGCGCGTAGTATACCCGATGCGGGCACGGGACTAATTGATGCGATGGCCGTCGACAAATCCGGCAACGTATACCTGTCCGATCAATATAAGTCAGGCGCAGATATGGATCCAGGGCCGGGCGTTACCATCCTTGATTCTCTTTTCAATGTGGGAAATTATTTATTAAAAATGGATGCAAACGGAGATTTTATATGGTGTAAAACAATCGGCCAATCCAAGCGATTTGAACCCTATCTGACTGTCATTACAAGGTGTTTACATGCGGCTCCTGATGAAAGTATTTATTTTACCTGCTCATATATGGGAGACACTTTAGACCTTGATCCGGGCGCTGGTGTTTATCAGGTGACGGGGACAAGCGACGATTACAATGGGGCTTTGGTCAAAATTAATCCGAATGGCGACCTGCTCTGGGCCTGTCACACCAATTCAATTGGAAATTATAAAGCGGTTACAACCGACCTAAACGGCAATGTTTATGCTGTTGGCGATTTTGAAGATTGGATGGATTTTGATCCTGGAAAGGGCGTGTTCAAACTTGATGCAGGGTATCGCTCCGATTCGTTTCTTCAAAAACTTGACGCGGAGGGTAATTTAATTTGGGTCAAAAACACAGGAATAGATATAATCTTTAATACTACGTTTTTATCTACCGACATGGACAAGGGTGTATGGATTGCAGGCAATTTCTTTAACAACATTTATTGTATAAACGAAGGACAAAAAATAGTCCTCTCGTCCATTGGCGATCAAGATATTTTTGTGCAATACATTGATAAACAAGGCAATGTAAAACTGCTTAAAAATATTGGAAGCGCTGCTACGGATGCGATTGAGTCAATGGCAACAGACCTTGAAGGGAATTTATACGTGAGTGGTCGCGTCGATGGTTTAGCAGATATTGATTTCGGGGGAACTTACCATACAATTGATAGCAACAGCCCGGCTTTGTTTGTTGGTCAATGGCGCCCCGGCCAAAAGATCGAATCAAAACCATTACCCTTGATCCTCACACCGAACCCTACTTCCGGCTTACTTACGCTTGACTTGAATGCTCCGCCGCAGGATGTTCGGATTAATATTTGGAATGCCACCGGGCAGTTTATGTCGAGCCGGGTGTACCATGATGCGGCTTTGTTTCAATTCGAATTAGAGGGCAATCCCGGTTTGTATTTTGTGCAGGTTGTGCTTGAAGATGGCACAACGGTAGTAGAGAAAGTTGTAAAGGGGCTGTAAATTGTTGTACGTTATGCTGATAATGCATTTCCGCTGCGCGTGGTCTCCGCTCTTTCCCCGCATAAGTGTCTATATTTACGCGTTCGTAGAAAATTCACTGATACACCTTCCAAACAATAAGAATATGCAAACTGACGGGAACCCAACAAAAGAAACATTAGAAAACTGGCATCAAGACCCAAACAATTGGAAGTTGGGTTGGATTTATTATAACAAAGATGACAAAAGAATATTTCCACCCAAAAGAAATAAATATATGGGCTGGACCGTAAATTTTGCAAACCCAATTTCTATCATTGCAATCACTGCATTGATTGTGGTTATTAGTTTAGTTTCGAGTTATTTTCAAACGCACTAAATCTATCAACATCCATAAAAATGGCGTGGACTTGCCCAAAATGCGAAAGGGAATTATACCAAGATTAAAATGGATTTGAAGATTTTCAGGATGGATTAAATTGATTTTCAATGGATTACCAGACTTGCATTTTCAAAACCATTCTGCGCTGGCTATAAAGAACCCGAACCAATGGCACAACTGTGTAAAGGTTATTTGACTTCATCTTAAATCATTATAACATGGAAAACAAAAAAAGAATAAACCCCTTTTGGAGTTTTATCGCAATCATTTTGGGCTGGACACTTTTTAAGCATTTTGACTTTAAAACGTTCAGATTTTCCGATCTCTACTTTGATATTGTTTATCTTATTGTATTTGTAATTTCAATTTATCTCCTCATTATAGACTATAAAAGGCAACCTGAAAAATAAAAAACTACCGCCGACATCGGGTTGGTGTTATGGCCGCTGAAGTGCTTTTATGAAACATTGCTGAAAAAGATGTCAGCGCAACAAATTCACGTAATCACCCGTAATGAGGAAAAAGACAATAAAACATGGTGGCTGACCTTGGAGCCGGACGTTCATGTGACTTCAGTTTACAATCATTTTTTGCGTTTTACCATGCTGGAAAGAAGCATTATTTGGGCAAACTTTGACATAAATTTGAATACCTGACACGGGTTCCGCTCAACACTTAAACAAAAACAAAATGAGAAACTGGTAGCAGCTAAAACTTTTGGATGTGGGTCATTGCGCTTCATTATGAAAAATTGTAAACCAATCTGTTAAAAATGGAATTCAATCCAACCAGTAGTCCTGTCCAACGCTGTCTCCAAGGCATGGGTATGGAAGAGAAGGGAAACCCTGAAGAGGCAGGCAAATTATTTATGCAAGCCTGGAACGAGGCAACGAACGACTTTGAAAAATTTCTTGCGGCGTATTTTGTGGCCCGACATCAAAAAAGCGTTTCCGACAAATTAGCATGGCTTCAAACATCTTTGCAGTGTGCATTAATCGTAAATAATGCCACGGTGAAGGCCGCTATTTCTACCCTACACTTAGGCATTGCCGAATGTTACAAGGCATTAAACGACCCTGACAACGCAAAAAGGCATTATGATGCAGGCATTTCTTTGAAGGATCAAATATCTGACCCAGGTCCTTTTTACCACGGCACAAAGGCAGATTTGCAGGTGGGCGATTTTCTGACAGCAGGGTACAGATCAAATTACCAGTCGGATATCATCATGAACCACATTTATTTCACTGCATCGGTGAACGGGGCCGGACTTGCGGCTGCCTTGGCGAAAGGCGACGGCCCGCAGCGTGTTTATGCGGTTGAACCCACCGGAAGTTTTGAAAATGATCCGAACGTTACCGACAAAAAATTTCCCGGCAATCTGACACGTTCCTATCGCACCCAGGCGCCCTTGAAAATTGTGGCCGAAATACCAGATTGGGCAAGGCAAATGCCAGAGGATGTTCAAAAATGGCAGGAAAAGTTGGCAAATAGTAAGGGGGAGATTATTAATTGAGTGTAAGGTATGCTGCTATCACATCGCCAAGGTGAATACTAAAAGAATCTAATCGGCCTTGGTACGGCACATAATTGCTGTTTAAATACGTATCAAAGCCCTCTGCTTCATATTTCTTTTTGCAATTATGTGCCGTTCCGAAGCCGATTTCCAGTGAAATGGCTACCCAAAAATGCTCGTTCGGGATTCTTCAACAGATTTTACCGATTCAACTTTTTTAACCCTTTCAACTACTGCTCCAAACGCACCAATTTTCCTGACTGCACGGACTTGGCCAGCGTCCAGGCGCCGTTTTGGCGGATATCGCGGCTGCTTGCGCCCACGCGAATTTTGTATTCGCCCGCTTCCGTTACCCAGGCTTTGGCGGTTGGGTCAAATGACGCAAGATCTTCCGTTTTCAGGGTGAAACGCAGGGTTTGTTTTTCACCCGGTTTAAGCTCGCGGGTTTTGGCAAAGCCGCGCAATTCCTGTTCCGGCTTGTCGAGTTGTTTGCCCGGCGCGGAAACATATAATTGGGCCACTTCCTGTCCGGCGGCTTTGCCGCTGTTTTGAACGTCTACTGAAACCGTAATCTGGCTGCCTTTTGTGCTGATTTTCAAGTTGTTATACGTAAACGCCGTGTATGAGAGTCCGAAGCCAAATGCGTAAGCTGGTTCCGTTTTGGCTTTGTCAAAATGGCGATAACCTACATAAATGCCTTCTTCGTATTTGATTTCCGTAGGCTTGTCTGCCGGTAAACCGGGGAAGTTTTTGGCCGATGACACGTCGTCGTAACGCACCGGAAATGTTGAGGCTAATTTGCCTGACGGGTTTACTTTTCCGCTCAATACATCGGCAATGGCGTTGCCGGTTTCCTGGCCGCCCTGCCAAGCCAACAGAATCGCGTCGGCGGATTGACGCCAGCTCGCTACTTCCATCACGCCGCCCGTATTCAGGATCACGATCAGTTTTTTGCCTTGTTTGTGCGTTGTTTCCGACACCAAATCCAGCAGATCCTTTTCTTTTTTGGTCAACAGAAAATCCCCGGCTTCCATTTTGCGGTCAAAAAATTCACCGGCATTGCGACCGATGGTCAGCAGCACGATTTCAGCGGCGCTTACTTTTTCCGCTACTTTTTCGCGGTTAATGACCATTTCTTCGAGCGGTGGCTCCGGGTCAAAGAAGGTTTTTTTCGGCGGACGCGCGGCTTTTGCCTGTTCAATATATTGATTATAAGCCTGTTGCAAGTCGGCATCCAAGGCGTAACCGGCGTTTTTCAAACCATCCGGAAGTGAAACGGAGTAGGCTTCATTCACGTCGCCGCTACCCGTACCGCCGGTGAAAATATCATAAGAAGCAATGCCGAATACCGCCACATTTTTCACTTTTGGGCTAAATGGCAGGGTCTGCTGCTCGTTTTTTAACAGCACCATACCGGCCGATGCGGCATTGCGCGCGATGGTCGCGTGGGCTTTCAAATCCGGTTTGTTCGAATATTTATACTTTTTAAAGGTCTCCGTTTTCAGGATCAGGTTGAGTAAATGCTCCACATTTTGATCGAGCACAGCCACCGGCAATGTGCCATTTTTAACCGCAGCCATGATGGCATTCATTTGGTCGGGCCGACCGGGCATGAGCAGGTCGTTGCCCGCTTTCATTTGGGCCACCGCATCTTTTCCGCCAAACCAGTCAGACATTACGAGCCCGCCAAAACCCCATTCATCGCGCAGGGTGGTTGTAATCAAGTTCCGGTTTTCAGATGTGTATAGGCCGTTGAGTCTATTGTAGGACGACATCACTGTCCAGGGTTTTGCCTCTTTTACCACCGTTTCGAAACCGCGCAGGTAGATTTCACGCAAAGCGCGGTCGCTTACCGTCGCGTTTACTTCCATACGGTTGGTTTCGGAATTGTTGGCCGCAAAGTGTTTAACCGAAGTGCCAACGCCTTGCGATTGCACGCCGCGTACCATCGCAGCCGCCATTTTACCGCTGATGAGCGGGTCTTCGGAGTAGTATTCAAAGTTACGGCCGCCCAGCGGGTTGCGGTGTATGTTGAGCGCCGGCCCAAGCAGCACATCTACGCCGTATTCGCGCACTTCATTGCCCATCGCGGCGCCTACTTTTTCAACCAACTGAGTGTCCCAACTGGAAGCCAGCAGCGATTCGATCGGGAAGGCTGTGCAGTAAAACGTAGCATCCGGCGCAATTTTGCGGAACGGATTGATGCGCAAACCGGCCGGACCGTCGGCCACGACGATGGCGGGAATGCCAAGCCGGGGCACTTCGTACAAAATGCCTGCCGCACCGGGTACTTTGGATTCGCCAGCACTCAAATTGATTGCGCCTGGCGGCAAACCAGTTGGCGCTTCCGCAGTTTCGAGCGGTTTCTTTTTGGTCGGATCAGCGATGTCGCTCATGCGCATGCCGGTACCTACAAGGAGGTGTACTTTTTCTTCGAGGGTGAGGGCGGCGACAACGTCTTTTACAGGCGCTTTGCCCAATTGCGGCAGTGCCTTTTGGGCGGAAAGGCCCGAAATTTGAATAAAAACAAAGAGGATAACTGCGATTTTTTTCATTTTCAAACAATTGAAATATGGTGAACAAGAACTTCTCAGTTCCTATCGTGAAAAAAAACCGCTGCGCAGCGAGGATGAAACAAAGGTCGGCCAAAACAAGCGCTGCTCGTTTTGACATTTGTCAAATAAAAATAAAATTTCGGATTTTATGATTTTGCCCGAATGCGACTCAGGGTTTCCTGGGTAATGCCGAGGAAAGAAGCGATGTAACCCAAGGGAACCCGTTGGAGCATGTCGGGGCGGTCGCGCATCAAACGTTCGTAGCGCTGTTGAGCGGTTTCAAATTGCAAGGCCTCCAAGCGCACCTGCGACAGCAACAATGAAGTGCTTACCATGCGGCGGAATAATTTTTCCACCGCATGGTATTGGTCGCACAATTGCATCAGGTCGTCGTGGTGAATGGCGCGCAATTCGCAGTCCTCCAGCGCGTGTATGCGCAGGTGCGTGGGCACGCGTTCGAGAAAACTCCGGATGGAAAAGAAAAAACTGTTGTCGAGCGCCAGCCATTCCGTGATTTCCCGGTCGTGTTTAACGTAAAAAATACGGACGACGCCTTTTACCACATAACCCAAATAATGACTCACCCGGCCTTCCGGCACGATAAACTGGCCTTTTTCGTAAAAAAAAGGTTTCCAGGCGCTAAAAAACGCGCTGCGGGCAGGTTCGGGCAAGGGGTAGTAGGTATCGAGCTGGGCGTAAAGTTTGTCCATATTACAGCGATAAATTCTGTCATAACCGCAGCATCAAGCTATGGAACATGACCTCGGAGAGGTCTAACATTGGTAGCAAGGATTGAAATGGGGAGACCGACCTCGGAGAGGTCGCACATTGGTGATTTTATCGTTGTTGTTTAACCAATGTCAGACCTCTCCGAGGTCTACGAATACCCTGATAATCAATTGCTACCAATGTTGAACCTCTCCGAGGTTAGGCTGAGCAGACGGTTTTGGTATGCTGAACGGCGGTGATTGGGTTGCATACCATGCGTTTATGCAATTTAATTCTTAACAACCCGCCGTACAAAACTACCATTTTCCAATTCAACATGCAGGAAATAGGCGCCCTTTGGCAGTTCTTTCAGTTCAATCGGCTTGTTCAGGCGTTGGGTTTGTTGGGTTTGCAGGAAAATTTCCCGACCGGCAGTGTCCAACAGGAAAAAGCGGATATGCTGTGATTTATCCAATTCCAGCGTCATGTTTATGGTGCCGGAACTCGGGTTCGGCGACAAGGAAAACTTCGTAACGGATGCCGGAAGGGTGGCACTCACGATTTCCACCGACAACAAATCAGTGTAGGAACAGCCGTTTACTGAAACAATGTTGCAAGAATAATTGCCCGAAACAAGCGGTACATAAACCGGGTGCGTGGCGCCGGGGATAAATTGACCGTTTAAAGACCATTGATATTGCGCATAACCGGCTTCTGCCAACAACGTATCGTTTACAAAATAAATAAAAGGCAGAATAATGAACTCCCCATCAAGCGTGATCGAATTGGAAATGCTGGTTCCACAGGGGCCATCAGCGGTAAAATGGTAGGCGCCCGGACTTGAAGCGCTGAATTGCGCATTATGAGCGCCTTGAATGATCCCATTGGGGCCAAACCATTGAATCGCATCGCCCGGCAGTATATTGGATGCCGAAAGCACAACCGATTCGCCGGTGCAAAGTATAGTGTCTCCTTGAGTCAGGGTGGCGGTGGCTTGGGGCTGAACCACAAACCGAACGGATACGGGATCGGAAGTGGGCGAAGTGCATGTGGCAGCACTAAACACCGCCGTGTACAAACCGGATTCCGTCGCGATGAAAGTGCGGGTATTGCTGCTGTCAATGGCCACACCGTTTTTATACCATTGATAATTCATGCCCGAAGGCGCTTCTGTAGCCTGTATGTGTAGGGGCTGACCGGCGCATAAAACCGTGTCGCCTATGGTTATATGCAACAGTGGCGCTGCCGGGCCGCCAATTCCAATTTTGAACGAATCCTGGAGATTGCAACCATTCCCATCCACGGCAATCACCTGGTAAGTGCCCGGATTAAGCCCTGTAATGCTCGGCGTATTTTCACCGTTCGACCAAACGGTTGTTACGGCCCCCACATTTCCGGAATATGTCAGGTTAATAAAACCGGCCGCAGAACCTTGACAAACTGGGTCGCTCACTTGCGCCGAAACCTTAAACGCAGCGCACAAGTCTTTGATTTTCTGTATTTTACCCGAAGCGTGTGCAGAAACGTAGAGTTCGCCTTTGTAATCTTCGCCTAAGTTGCTGTATTCATAATCGACGAGGTTGGCAATTTCTGTAGTGGTAAACGTCCCGTTGGCGTTGTGGCGTGTGGCCCACCAGCGGCCGCTGCAATAATCGGCGTTTAAGTACACGCCGTACAGATTCGGGTATTTGCTGCCCCGGTAAATGATGCCGCCCGTTACCGAGCAGCCGACCGAGGGGTTTGCATAATCATAAATGGGTTTTATAAAGTTGGAGGCGCCAGGGCAGCCGTTGGTATTATAGGTATAGGTACCTTCGTAACAACGCCAGCCGTAGTTGCCACCGCCTTGCCCTGCGGGTTGGTAATCAATTTCTTCGTGGGCGTTCTGGCCGACATCGCCCACCCAGAGGTCGCCGTTGAGTTGATCGAACGAAAAACGCCAGGGGTTGCGCCAGCCCAGCGACCAGATTTCAGGAAAATACGACGGATCGTTCACAAATGGATTGTCGGCAGGCACAGTGTAAGGCGTAGGGCCGGGCGTCACGTCGATGCGCAGGATTTTGGCTAAGAAGGTATTCTTTTTCTGGCCATTGCTTTGAGGATCGCCCGCAGAACCACCGTCGCCGAGACCGATATACAGGTAGCCGTCGGTAGGACTGAATTTGATACAACCGCCGTTGTGGTTGGCGTAGGGCTGGGTTTGTTCCAGGATGATTTGTTCGCTGTTCGGATCGGCTTTGTTCACGTCCGTGCTATCGCGGGAAAAACGGGAAACGCGGGTATCGCCGCTTGGTTTTTTAGTATAATAAACATAAAAATACTTGTTTTGGGCATAATTTGGCGAAAAGGCAAGCCCCAACAGACCCTGTTCATTGCCGGTAGACAACACGCGGTCGGTAATATCCAAAAAAGGAGTTGGGAATTTGTTTCCCAGGGTATCCACAATTCGGATGTAGCCGGCTTTTTCGACGACAAACAGTCGGCTGTCGCCACAATGTGTAATGTCGACCGGACGTGTAAAGCCCGTGGCAAAATCAACGAGTTGTATTTTAGTTTGGGCGGGCAATAACCAGGGCGCCGCGAGCAGGACAAAAAGCAGGTATTTTTTTAGCATAATTGCTTGTATTCGAATGATTTGAATGGCTTGATCTTGTTTGGTACAATACTTATAACTGTGAAAGTACGGCGTTTAAGGTTTATGAAAAAATGTAGGTTGGAGAATGTCGCGGGTTGGCGAAGCATGAGGGAATTTTGTAGGTTGTCTCCTAAATCAGCTTGCACAATACAAAAAAACAAACTACTTTTGCATCACCGTACCGGTACATTAATGCAAAAATACAAACTATGCACACCAGCACCACCCGCCTTCCATACACCGATTCGCTTGCCTTATACCGCAATTTAAAAGGCGTTTCGCCCTCTTGTCTATTCGAATCTGCTTCGGCGGTGGATAAATCGGGGCGCATGTCCATCATTGGTTTGAACCCGGCGCTGGAATTGACCGGCAAACAGGAAGTATTGAAAATCAATCTGTTAGACGCACGCGGTAGGGTATTTTTTGATTTTATTGCAACTGAATTTGCCGAATTCGTGCAAACAGCGTCCGATAAGGAATTGCTGCTACATATCCCCAAAGCCCCGTTTTTCGGTCCGGAAGAAGAGCGGCTGGAGCGCATGAACATCGTGCAACCCTTGCGGCGGACGCTGGCAGCATTTCATATTCAGGACAAAAACTTCATGGGTTTGTATGGGGCCTTGTCTTACCAGTTTGTGTATTTGTTTGAAGATTTAGCGCACCAAAAGCCCTGCCCGGAGCCGGATTTTCATTTGTTTTTGTTTGACAATATCCTGTTGTTCAATCATTTAACGGAAGATCTTACCCTCTACGTCACCCGCGCCGACAAAACCGCAGTCGAAACGGCCCAAACCGAAATCCTGGCCCTGATCGAAACCGCGCAAAATACCGCCGTCGGTCCCGAAACCGAACCGCTGCAAATCGGCGACTTCACCGTTACACCAGACGATGAAACCTTCAAAAAACACGTGGAACGCGGGGTGCAACTTTGCTTCGAAGGCGAATTGCTGGAAATCGTGCTTAGCCGCAAACTCAGCGCGCCGGTACAAGGCGATTTGCTGCCTTTGTACGCCCGTTACAAATCCATCAACCCTTCGCCCTACCTGTTTTATTTTGATTTCGGCGACGAAACACTGCTCGGCGCCAGTCCGGAAATGATGCTGCGCTACGAACACGGTCGCGCCACCTTACGCCCCATTTCGGGCAGCGTGCGGCGCTCTTCCAACCCCATCGAGGATCACCACTTAATGATGGAATTGCTCAATTCGCCCAAAGAAAATTCGGAACTCGACATGCTGATCGACCTCGGACGAAATGATCTTGCGCGCATCTGCAAACCCGGCATTGAAATAGACCAGTACCGCATCATTGAAAAATACTCGCACGTGACGCATACGGTCGCGCAGGTAAGCGGCATTCTGGAGGACCACTACACGGGTTTCGACGCCCTGATCGCCAGTTTGAACGCGGGTACCCTCACCGGTGCGCCCAAAATCGCGGCCATGGATTACATCGAACAAATCGAGCAGCACAGTCGCGGCTACTACGGCGGCAGCATCGGCTGGTTGTTGTTCAACGGCGATGTGAACACGGCCATCACCATCCGCACGGCGCATATCCGCGACGGCCTCATGCAGTTCTGTGCGGGTGCGACTTTGCTGTATGAATCGACGCCGGAGAACGAGTTGAAGGAGACGAAGATTAAGGCTGGGGCGTTTATGGCGGCGGTGGAAGCGGTGCGGGTGGGGTAATTATTTTATTACAATTTTACTTTGTGCATCAATCCTAAATCCATTGGTCCTTTGAAAGAAAGCCTTTCGTTCTTCAGAGTCTATAACCGTAAAATTAGGATGCTTTTTGTTACAGGCATACGCTTTTTTGAATCTAATATTATCAATATTGTGATTAGCATTCAATAGTTCAATTGTATTTTCCAACTGCCTTTTTGCATCGGGTAGCCAGCCGCCAGTTTTTTGCTTTTTAAGTTCAACTAAGTAAATGCTATCATTAAATGTTAACATGCCATCACAAGTACTTTCTTTGTCTAAAGTTCCAGTTTTTAGAATGATAATACAATTGTCAATAGGTGTAAATGAAATTTCAATCTCGTAAGTATTAATTACCGTAGCAATCCATTTACGATCATCTATGCCATCAGTGTATGCTTTTGTAGCATTTTGATCATCACATATTCCGAACAAAGCGGCATTTTGAATTGGTTCCTTGCAATCAGTTTCAAAAAAATTATACCAAGATTAAAATGGATTTGAAGATTTTCAGGATGGATTAACTTGATTTTCAATGGATTACCAGACTCACATTTTCAGAACCACTTTGCTTTGGCTATAGCAATCATAGTGCCTGCTCAAGTTCTAAAAGGGCATCGAAAATATCATTTCCG